>DAOVLG010000024.1 GCA_030631385.1 Candidatus Coatesiibacteriota bacterium
GGAGGTCTGCTTCTCCCAATCCACGATCCTTCGCAGCCAGAGCAGCTCGTCGTCCAGGTCGGGATCGAAGCCGCTCTCCTTGTAGGAGAAGTGGGCCGCCACTCCGTACTCGGCGATGAAATTCATCTCCTCGGTCCGAATCTGAACCTCGATGCGGCGTCCGCGAGGTCCGTAGACCGCCGTGTGCAGGGACTGGTAGCGGTTGGGCTTGGGGTTGGCGATGTAGTCGGAGAACGAGCTGGCGACGGGCCGCCAGAGGCTGTGGATGATTCCCAGAACGCTGTAGCAGTCGCGCACCTGCCGGGTGATCACCCGGATTCCCAGGAGATCTATCATCTGGTCTGGGGCCTCGTCCTTCTCGATCATCTTGCGGTAGATCGAGTAGATGTGCTTGGTACGGCCGAAGATGGTCGCTTTGATGTCCAGCTCTTCGAGCTTGGTTTCGAGCTCCCCGATGACGGCGTTGAGGTGGGCCTCCTGTTCCGGCTTACCGGCGCGCACGATCCCGGCCAGCTCGGTATAAACCTCGGGGTGGAGGAACATGAGCGACCGGTCCTCCATCTCCCACCGCAGCTTGGCCACGCCGAGGCGGTGGGCGAGGGGGGCATAGATCTCCAGGGTCTCCAGGGCCTTTCCACGGCGCTTTTCCGGCGGCATGTGCTGGAGGGTGCGCATGTTGTGCAGGCGGTCGGCAAGTTTTAATAAAAGGATACGGGGATCGTGACGGGCGGCGAGAAGGAGCCTTCGCAGCGTGGCAGAGGGGCCGGACCGAACCGAGGACTCCGCCCTGGCTTCCTGGGTCATCCCGGAAACGAGGCGGTAAACCTCTTCGCCGAACGTCTCTTGGATCTCGGCTCGTTTTACATCGGTGTCCTCGAGAATGTCGTGGAGGATGCCGGAGATCACCGTCTCGGCGTCACCTCCCAGTTCGGCCAGGATGTAGGCCACCTCGACGGAGTGGATGAGGAAGGGGTCACCGGAACGCCGCCGCTGCCACCGGTGGGCGCGGGCGGCCAACCGGTAGGCCTCCTCGAGCCGTTCGAGCCACACCTCGTCGGTGCGCGAGCGCATGAGGTTGAGGGTGTCCTCGAAAACGTGACGACAGGCGGTGAGGTTCATAGTGGCACGGAAATCTGATTACGGTAAACAGTATACCTCATCCTCCACCTCCCCTCCAGTCCCCGCAGCGTGTTGGACAAAAGCCCCTCGAGGGAAACCGTTGAAAACGTAGCGCGGCGCTTCTACGCCCCGCCGCCTGCGCTCCCGTTGGTCGCTCGCATTATTCACCAAGACGAGGGGTTTTGACCCCTTGTTTCAACGTAGGGGCCGACCTTTAGGTCGGCCCGCGGCCAATTTGGATGCCTTCACGACATATGAAAGACCAGCGCCCCCTACGCCCTCCCCTCGTAGAGGAACTCCCGGGTGGCGGCGACCAGCTCGTCCAGGCGCTCCTCGTCGTGGGCCTCGGCATACATGCGCACCACCGGCTCCGTGCCCGACGGACGCAGCATGACCCAACAATCATCGGCCAGCAGGAGTTTAAGGCCGTCGGTGCGGTCCACCTCGCGCACCGCCATCCCGGCGAAGGTCTCCGGGGCGCGGGCGGCCAACCGCTCCTTGACGACGGGAGCCAGCTCCTCCGTCAACCGCAGGTTCAGACGTCCGCTCAGGTAACGACGTCCCACCTCCACGTAGAGGTCGTTGATCAACCGGCGTATGTCCCTGCCGGTGCGGGCGATCACCTCGGCCACGAGGGCGCAGGCGAGTATACCGTCCTTGTCGAGGATGTGGTCCTTGAAGCAGATTCCGGCGGATTCCTCGCCGCCCAGGACCACGTTTTCGTTTTGCAACACCTCAGCCAGATATTTTATCCCCACCGGCGTCTGGTGGACCTTGCGGCCAAACCTGCGGGCCAGGGCGTCCACCAGATGGGTGGTGGCGACGGACCGGGCGACGTCCCCCTCCCAGCCGCGGTTGCGCGCCAGATGCCAGAAGATCAAAGCGACAACGAGGTTGGCGTTCACATAGTGCCCCGAGGAGTCCACCACCCCGAAGCGGTCCGCATCGCCATCGCAGGCCAGGCCGATAACGGCGTCGGATTCCCGCACCGCCTGGGACAGCTCCTCCAGGCTGCGGCCGCTGGGCTCGGGGGTGTGGCCGCCGAAGAAGGCGTCGCGGTAGGCGTGAAGAACCTTGACCTCGCAACCGTGGTCGGTGAGGAACTCGGGCAGGTATCCGCGGCAGGTGCCGTAAAGACAATCCACCACGACCTTGAGCGGGCTCGATTCCAGGGCCTGAACGTCAACGAGCTCCTCGAGTTTGGCCAGGTAGGGCTCCTTCACCGAGATGGGTTCGCAGTCGGGATATTTGAGGACGTCCTCGAGCTCGACCGATCCCTCTCCCAGAACCTCGACCTCGCCCCCCAGGATCTCCTCGATCCGGTTGGTGACCTCGGTCGGCGCGGCGGCGCCGCTCGAGGGCGAAAATTTCAACCCGCAGTACCGGGGCGGGTTGTGGCTGGCGGTCAGGTTGATCGCCCCCCCGAAACCACCGTGCACGACGGTGTGGGCGATGGCCGGGGTGGGGGCGTCGCGGTCGGTAAGCCTTACCCCGATGCCCTGACGGAGAAGCTCGTCGGCGGAGGTCCAGGCGAAGCGATCCGCCAAAAAACGGGTGTCCCGGCTCACCACGACACCAAGCTCGGCGTCACCGACGGACTTCAGGTACCGGGCGATGGCGGCGGTGACGCGACGGACGTTGGCGAAGGTGAACTCCTCGGCGATGAGCGCCCGCCAACCCGAGGTCCCGAACCTGATGGCCATGAAGCCCCTCCCGTGGTGTATCTGCGAGGCCTGAGGGTAATTCAGCCCCACAGAGCTGTCAAGGCGATCGAGGTGCTCAACGGTCGGCAACGGGGTATCGCGACCTGGTCGGGCCCCGCCGACTTGCCGCCCCGGAATCGCTGTGCTACCATTTGCTCCACCCATGAGAAGGCGGACCATGCTCTACGAGGACGGCATCCCGACCCCGGAAGACCTGGCAAGGATCAATCCCTCCGCGGAGCGCCTGAGCCAGGGTCCCGTGGTGATCATCGAGTGTTTCCAAAGAATACCCTGCGACCCCTGCCACACCAACTGCAAAACGGGCTGCATCCTCCCCTTCGAGGATTTGAACGACCTGCCGAGGACCGACGATTCCCTCTGCGACGGCTGCGGGCTCTGCGTGGCGGCCTGCCCGGGCCTGGCGGTCTTCATCGTGGACATGACCTCCGGGGGCGAGGATCACGCCGTGGTGCAGATCCCCTGGGAATACCTGCCTGTCCCTGAGAAGGGTCAGCAGGTCGTGCTGACCAACCGCGTCGGAAACGCAATCGGCAGAGGCGAGTGTCTCAAGGCGATCCGCTTCCGGGACCGTACATATGTGCTGCACCTGCGGGTGCCCGCGGAGCTGGCCATGGAGGCCCGGGGGATCAGCCGGGCCGTCCTGACGAGAGCCTGACGATAATCCTCCATTTTATATGAGTGCCGAACACGACGAGGTGGTCATCCGGTACGGCCTCCGGGATGAGGAGCGGCCCGGGGCGGCGAAGATATACTACGAGGCCTTCGGCGGGAAGCTGGGCGTCATCCTCGGACCGCCCGAGACCGCCATCCCGATCCTGGCTGAAGGGTTTACCGACGGGCCCATCCTCGTCGCGTTCTACCGTGGAGAAGCCGCCGGCCTGGCCTGCCTGAGGTTCAACGGGGAGGATTTCTTAAGCATCCGGGCGTCCACACTGGCCCGCAAGTTCGGCTGGATCGAGAGCCTGACGAGGCTCATCATGCTTCGACTGATAGATCAGAGCCCGTCCGAAGGCGGTCTGCTCCTGGATTCGATAGCCGTTGACGGACGCTTCCGCAGTCTGGGGATAGGTCGGCGCCTGATCGAAGCCGTCTTCGACCTGGCGCGGAACCGGAGACTGACCCAGGTCGCGCTCCAGGTTGTGGACACCAATCCGCGGGCGCAAAGCCTCTACGAAAGGCTCGGCTTTACCGCCGTCAGGACCTACAGGGTACCGTTCATGCGCTCGATTATGGGCTTCTCGGCGTACACGATAATGACCAAGCCGGTCCGTCAAACCCCTCTCCCCAACCATACCGGGGACCGTCCGAGGCGAAGCGATGGTAGAACGGGATAAGAAACGCGGCGAGGAAGCTTCCATCATCGTCTGCCGCTGCGAGGACGTGACCCTGGGAGAGATCACCGACGCCATCGCCCAGGGCTACACCACCGTGGACGAGATCAAGCATTTCTTACGGGCCGGGATGGGACCCTGCCAGGGACGTACCTGCGGGCACCTGATGGCGCAGATCATCGCCCGTGAGACCGGGAGGCCCATCGCCGAGGTATGGCCCATGCGCGCCCGACCGCCCTACCACCTCGTCCCCTTCTCAACGATCCTGCACGAACCCGGCGAGGCCGTGATGTTCTCGAAGGAGGAGGGCTAGTCATGGCGGGCGGGAGGTCCTACGACGCCGTGATAGTCGGAGCCGGGGTCATCGGCGCCGCCGTCAGCTATTACCTCGCCAAAGAGGGCATCCGCGACGTTTTAATCCTGGACAAGGGCTACGTCTCCGGCGGGGCGACGGGACGCTGCGGCGCCGGGGTCCGCCAGCAGTGGGGCCTGGAGATGAACTGCCGCCTGGCCAAGCAGTCCGTGGACATGTTCGTCGGGCTCTCCGAGGAGCTGGGGGAGGACATCGAGTTCGAGCAGTCCGGCTACCTGGTGCTGGCCTACGATTCCGAGACGGTCGAACTCTACGAGCATAATATTGAGCTACAAAATCCCCTTGGGATACCGGCCAGGCTGGTGACGCCCGAGGAGGCCCGCGAGATCGTTCCCGTCCTGAACACCGACGGTCTCCTGGCGGCCACCTACTGCCCCACCGACGGCCACGCCAACCCCTTCAAAACCAACTACGCCTACGCCAACGCCGCGGAGCGGCTGGGTTGCGAGCTTCACACCTTCGAGGAGGTCACCGCCATCGAGACCGGTGGTTCGGGCATCCGGGCGGTGGTGACCGACAAAGAGCGTTACGAGACCCGGGTGGTGGTCAACTGCGCCGGCGGCCACGCGGCACGGATCGCCGAACTAGCCGGGATAGAGATAGACTGCTTCCCCGAGCGGCACCAGATCCTCGTCACCGAGCCCTACGAGCGCCTTTTCGACCCCATGGTCATCAGCTTCGCCCACCACCTCTACTGCCAGCAGGTGGTCCACGGCTCCTTCATCATGGGTCTGGGGATGCCCGAGGAACCGGGCTTCAACGAGGATTCCGGCTGGGAGTTCATCGAGGCCATGGCCCGGGCGGTGACCAGCATCCTACCTATTCTGGCCGGTGTGCGGGTGATCCGGCAGTGGGCCGGGTTTTACACGAAGACCCCCGACGCCCAGCCGATCCTGGGCGAGCACCCGGACCTCCCCGGCTTCTACAACGCCGTGGGTTTCTCCGGGCACGGCTTCATGATCGGTCCCGCCACGGCCAAACTGGTCGCCGAGGCCGTCGCCTGCGGCTATACGCCGGAGCTGATCAAGCCGCTGGACGCCAAGCGCTTCGAGCGCGGAGACCTGATACTCGAACCCAACGTGGTATAGGGGGAGTGATGGAAAGCGAAATAATATTCTACATCGAGGAATCCGCCGAGGGCGGCTTCGAGGCCAAGGCCTTGGGGCACTCTATCTTCACCGAGGCAGAGACGTATGAAGAACTGTGGCAGATGATCGAAAACGCCGTTCGATGTCACTTCGATGAGGATAACCGCCCGCACCTGATCCGGCTGTACTACGTGAAGGAGGAGGTGATCGCCCTGTGAGGCTTCCCCGGGATGTGGGCGGGGAAAAGTGTAGGACCGACCGTCGTTGCGTAAAATGTAGGGCGGGGATTTTAATCCCCGCCGCTTTTTTCTAAGGTAGCCCTCACCCCAACCCTTTCCCCAGAGGGGCTAGGGGATAAGGGCGGGAGCGACCAACGGAAACTTTTTTCGTTACGCTCCGCTCGCGGCAAATGTATTCGAACAATATAAAACTCTCGTCGCGGGGCTGTATCCAGCTTCAAGCTGGCGGGCCGACCTGAAGGTCGGCCCCTACGTACCCCTCACCCTAACCCTCTCCCCAGAGGGGCGAGGGGATATGAGAAAAGCGACCAACGGGAACTATTAGTTACGCGTGTACGCGGCGCTGCCCATTCGAGTGGCGTTGCCGTGGAGTCGCGGGGCTGTGATCCAACGCACGGCGTTGGCGCGGGGCTGTGATCCAACGCACGGCGCTGGTTACTGGGTCAGTTGGATCATCGCCACCTGGGAGAGGACCTGAACCAGCGCCAGGCTGAGCCGTCCGCCCGTGCGCACGTGCTCCCCGATCAGCTCCAGGGTGTCGTCGTAGCGCCCGAGCTGGGCGTATAGCACCGCCAGGTTCTGCACCAGGGTCAGCCGGTTGCCCTCGCTCAGGAAGGGCTTCGCCAGTGCCGCCTCGGCGATGGGCAGGCCGGTGGCCAGGTCCGGGGTCGGCCCGCTGGCCAGGAAGACGAGCACCGCCTCGAGGGCCAACGGATCGCCGTACTCGGGGAACCTCTCCTTGGCCTCCTTCAGATAGCTCTGGTGGGCGCTCGGATCAACCGGGTTGAAGGTGAACTGGATCAGCATCTCGTAGGCGGCCATCTGATCGGCCGGTTCGGTGGAGCGGCTCAGGGCGATCTCGGCCTCGGCGACGGCTTCGGCCATCCGCTGAGTCAGCGAGTAGACCTGGGCCATCCCCTTCGGGCCGGCCCAGTGGTCCGGGGCGATCTCGTTGCAGTAATCGAACTGGTTCTCGGCCATCTCGAGGGCGCCGAACTGGGCGTAGGTCAGACCCAGGAGATAGTTAAGGCCGGGGTGGAGCGGATCGGCGGCCAACCCCTCGTTGAGAGCAGCCTGAGCCGCGGCGGTCAGGGGTGAGGTGATGACGTCCAGGCCGAACTGAGCTTTCGCCATCTGCTCCTGATTCATGCCCGGCTGCGGTCCCATGAGGATCTGGAGGGACTGCTTCTCCTCGAAATTCTGGTAGGCCGCCCGGTAGCAGCGTTCGGCCACGGCGGAGTCGCGCCCCTCGCCGGCCCGTTCCAGGTGCTCCTCGACGACACCCAGGCTCAGGACCAGCCGGTAGCCCAGCTCGGCCTCCTCGTACCGGCCCCCGGCCAGAGCTTCGTCAGCCACTTCAAGTATCTTGCCCACGTCAACCTTGTTACCCGCCTCGGCCCCCTCGCTGCAGGCGGTGAGGCCGAGAAGGACCGTGGCGAAAAGAGAAAAAAGCAGAAACCTGCGCATGAAACGCCTCGCTTCATTTTAGGAACTCAAACGACGAGTCAGGGGGGGATTATAGCGGTCCGGGGGGATAAATGCAACGCCCCGGCAGTTGGAGCTAGAAGAAGACCTGGGCGCCCAGGCCGAACCCGTAGGAACCCCACCCGTAGGACTCGAACAGTTGGGTCGTACAGTCCAAGATGAGCCGGAAGCACTCCGAGAAGCCCACGTGTAACCCGGCGGAGAGGTCACAGCCGACGATAACTTCCGTTTGAAGGGACGTCGCCACGTGCAACCTGGGTTTAGCGGCAACGTAGAGGGGCAGAAACGGGAGGTTGGAATCGATGTAGATATGTGCGTTAACGGTGGGTCCGTAAAAATACTCGAATCCACCCCCGATGGAAAGGGTTACCGAATCGGGGTCGTTAACCACCATCCACTTGCAGCTCGCCTCACCCCCACCCCAACCCCCCGGATACCCGATACAGGACCCCGCCTGAAGAGCGAGATCGAATACCTCCGAAAGGCCAACGTCAACCCGCAGCAGCGGCAGCTCGATAAAAGAGAGTTCTGGATCAAAAACATCATAGCTGGCAACTTCGAAGATAAATCCTCCGCCGGCGGTGAGACCCACCTTCCCCGCGCCCACCGTTTTGGCCGTGGTCAAGTTGGTCATGTAGCAGCCGAAGGTGATTAGAATCCACGGTAGAGACCAGCACAGAGACTGAGCTCTCATGAGCTCTCCCCGGTTGAATAAACACGCATGCTCCTGATTGTATTGCACATCGGGTCGGGTTGTAAAGCCGAATTCCCGCTTGCGAAAGGGTGAGCTAGCGGTTATCCTTGCTCCTGTGCGGGGGTCCGTAGCCGGCTCGTCGGACCGACCAAGTCGGTTACCGAAGACGAGGAGCCCGATGCCCAAGCTCCTGGATAACCTCCGCTGGCAACGCATGTGGACCTCCCATCTCGGGGCGATCAAGGGTTGTTTGGACTACATGGGGCTGAACGTGTCCCTGCCCTGGCTCTTCGGCGCCACCGGCCACGCCTTCGTCCTCAACGTAAGCGACGTGGTCTGCCCCAGCGGCCCCACCGCCTGGAACACCCACACATGATCCACCAACTGGGAAGGAACCTCGGGTATGTCGCCGACACCTTCCCCTTCTTCGCCCTCAAGCCGGCGTATATCGAGTACGCGGACCGGCGTAAAAACGCCATCGAGGCCCTCGGTAAGGCGCGCGCCGCCGAGGCCAAGGCCCCTGCGACCCTGGAGGAGCTGTTGGGGAAGCTGCCGACGGAGAAAAGGTAATCATGGTCGAGCCCTGGGAAGAGGAGGTGCTCGTCGGACACCGTTGGGGTTGCCACGGCGAGGAGCGGGGTCGGGAGGAGCTGGACCGGCTCCGTAGATTGTGGGACGAAGCCCGCCCCCTAAGCGAAGCCTCGCGGAAGCTCGTCGAGGAGATCCGTACTCTGGAGATCTGCAACTGGGACCTGGAGAACGGCTTCACGACCTTGTTACGCGCCATCGGAAAGGGTGAGCCCCTTGGCCGGAGCGTCGGTCACCTTGCCTCAATGTCCGACGGGCGTTGGAAGAGAATCTGGGCCTACTACCTCACGCTCAGGGACTGGCTGACCAGTGTGGAAAAGAGTAGCTACACCGCGCTCCTCCGAGACGTTGACCCCGAGGAGGAGGTCAAGGAGCATATAGAGGGGATGCTCGGGGAGCGCACCGAGCTCAAGGAGCTCTACGTGGAGCGTTTCTGCCGCTGCCTGGAGTTCTGGCTCGGCGGCATACCCCCCGAGGGATCCCCCCAGAGGACGGCCCACGAACCGGCGGCTAAGGTCCTGGAGGAGCGCATCCGCGAGCTGGACCCCGGGGGACGCATTCTAAGCGCCATGCACCTGGAGGGAGACGGCCGGCTGGAACCCTGCAGCCACAAGGCCTTCCGCCGGTACGACATCATCGTCTCCAGCATCGGAAGCGGTGAGTGGCGGAAGGTTATGCCCATGCGCGGCACCGACGGCTTCGGGCGGGCGGCACTCCTGGAACGGCTAATCACCCCCGTAGAGACCTGGGTCGAGGAACGGGGCGAGCTTGTCAAAGACGAGGAGGCGCGGTATCAAGAAACATTCGCCCTGTTGGGCGAAAGGAAACCGGAGAAGGTTTTCCTCGCCGCGTTCCTGACCTCCATCCTGCGGGCCCAGGCGCTCTCCGCCATCAAGCGAGCAGAGGAGCGGAATAAATAACACCTTTGCCCGGCACTTCCCGGCGAATCGAAGAAAAACAACGCACATCACGGATGTTTAACGGGGGAACCAACCACGGAATCCACGGTGTATAAGGACTATTCGGATTGACGCGGAGCCCCGTCAGGTAGTAAGGTAGAGTTGGACGTAAATTCACCTACCTTCGCAAAAACGGGAGAGGTCAAGTGGTAAAAGAGATTGATAACCTGCGCTGGAAGTGCTTTTGGACCTCCCACCTCGGCTGCATCAAAGGCTGCCTGGATTACCTGGGAGTCGAAGTATCCGACACCTGGCTCTTCGGGACCACCGGCCACGCATTCATCATCAACATACACGAACAGGTTTGTCCCAGCGGACCAACCGCCTGGAACACGGAGATGATCACCCGGCTGGGGAAGAACGTCGGGTACACCGAAGAGGTAATCACGGGCTTAAAGACGGACCGCGACTTCGAGAAGAAACAGGAACTCGCCTGGAACACGATCAAGGGGGCGATCAACGAGGGGGTTCCCTGCTACGGCTGGGAGCTCGACATCCCCGAGTTCTACGTGATCTACGGCTATGATGACCGGGGCTACTACTACTCGGGACCCAAATGCGACGAGGGCAAGGGGCCCAAGCCCTGGCGGGAGGTTGGTAATACCCAGATCGGCTGCCTGGAGATGTACACGGTGAAGAAGAGTGAGCCCGCCCGGGTCAAGACCGCCGTGAAGGAGGCGCTGGAGTTCGTTCTGGAGTACGCCGGGAGTCCGAAGAAGTGGATTTATTCCAGGTACAAGGCCGGTCTGGCCGCCTATGACAACTGGATCGGTGCTCTGGAGTCCGCTACCGCCGACGGGTGGGGCATGGCGTACAACGCCGCGGTGTGGAGCGAGTGCCGTGACTTCGCCTACAAGTTCCTCCGGGAGGCGGCCGAGCGCCTCGGCGGACAGGTGGTCGCCCTCTTCTACAAGGCGGCGGGGCATTACAGAGTCGTGTCGGAGAACCTGAAGAAGGTGGCCGACAAATTCCCCTTCTTCACCATGAAGCCGGAGTACATCGAGGATGAAACCCGCCGTCGCTCCACCATCGAAGCACTCAAGTCGGCCCGCAAGGCCGAGGCCTCGGGGTTGGATCTCCTGGAGCGACTGGTGAAGGAGCTTTAGCGGCCGGCCTATCCCCGATTAGAAACCCCGGTCCGGGGTTTTTTTAACCTCGCTCCACGCCGGTCGGAATACCCGCCTTAGGCTGGATGGGTGGTGACGATACTGGCGAGGAGGTAGGAGAGGACGGCGCCGAGCAATGTCTGCGGGTACAGAGGTCATCCTCCTCGGCACCGGCACCCCCAACGCCGAGCCGGAGCGTTCGGGGCCGGCGGTCGCCTTAATCACAGACGGCAGACCCTACCTGGTGGACTTCGGCCCCGGTGTCGTCCGGCGCGCCGCCATGGAGGGGCTCGACGTGACCGAACTAAACCGGGCTTTCCTCACCCACCTCCACTCCGACCACACCGCGGGCTACCCCGATCTCATCCTCACACCCTGGGTGCTGGAACGAGATGAGCGGCTGGAGGTCTATGGCCCTGAAGGCATCCGGGCCATGACCGAGCACATCCTGGCGGCTTATCAGCAAGATATCGATGAGCGCCTCCACGGGCTGGAGCCTGCCAACGATAGGGGATACCTGGTGAACGTGCACGAGATCGAGCCTGGCATCGTCTATCGCGATTCGAACGTCACCGTGAGCCCTGGATCGCGGGCATCCCTGCCCGCTCGTACCCCAGCGGGCATCGTCTATCGTGATTCGAACGTCACCGTGAGTGCCTTTCCGGTAAGTCACGGCTCCCTGCGGTCGTACGGCTACAAGTTCCGCACGCCAGACCGAAGCATCGTGATCTCCGGCGATACCGCCCCCACCGAGCGCATTGTCGAAGAATGTCGCAGGTGCGATGTCCTCATCCACGAGGTGTACTCGGTGGCCGGACTTGAATCCCACGCCCCCGCCTGGCAGAAATACCACTCCAGCGTTCACACCTCTGCTTACGAGCTTGCCGAGATGGCATCGTTAGCTAAGCCTGGACTCCTGATTCTCTACCACCAGCTCCTCTGGGGCACCTCTGAGAAAGAGCTTCTCTCGGAGATCCGAAGAGGCTACGACGGGTTGGTCGTTTCCGGCAGGGACCTCGATGTGTACTAGGATCCACCCTCATCCTA
>DAOVLG010000464.1 GCA_030631385.1 Candidatus Coatesiibacteriota bacterium
CTTCTCCGCCGTAACCTTCACCACCCTGGGTTTCGGCGACGTTACCCCGATCAACCTGGCAGGCCAGATAGCCGTAACCATTGAAGTGATCCTGGGCTACGTCATGCTGGGGGGCCTGATCAGCATCTTCGCGGTGAAGCTCGCCCGCCGGGACTGAGCGCCCGGCCGGGAATCACTCCGTGGACATCCGAGCGCCCGCTCCCACCACCGCTGGTATCACGACAACTTCCCCGACCACCTCCGGGAGCGCCGGGCGCTCATCCCCCACCCATGGTAGCCCCGTCAGGTTATCCCCGAGCCCCTGAGCCGGTGTATTGGTGTATAATCGGGGAGGTGGGTGCCCGTACACCGTCCGCCATGTGCGACGGCGTGGCCTTCTATAACTTGGCTACTTCATCGTGAGTAAATGGTTATGAGTGACGGACCGAGAGTGGAGCTGTTGGCGATCACGCCGGAGCCGGAGCGGCTGATCGAGGCCGCCGGGCGAACCTGCTACCTCTCCTTCGACAAAACCGGTGATGACACGGCGGCGCGTTTCTGCCGGATGCTCCTGCGCTCGGGGCACCACTCGGTCTTCGAGCACGCCTCGGCCACCTTCCGCGTCCGGGGCGGCTCCCGGGCCTTCACCCACCAGCTCGTGCGCCACCGCCTGTGCGCCTATTCGCAGCAGAGCCAGAGATACGTGGACGAGCGCGGCTTCGAGGTCGTGAAACCTGACACTATCGCAAAAGACGCCGGCGCCGAGAAGATTTTCGACAAACATGTCGAGTATTGTCAGAAAGTCTATAACGAGCTGCGTAAACTCGGCGTTCCCAAGGAGGACGCCCGCTTCGTCCTGCCCAACGCCGCCGAGAGCGAGATCGTCATCACGGCCAACCTGCGTCAGTGGCGGCACATCCTGGAGCTCCGGGGACACCGGACGGCCCAGTGGGAGATCCGGTACTTCGCCCTCGAGGTGTTCAAGGTTCTCGTCGGGTATGCGCCAAACGTCTTCGCCGACTTCCGTCTGAACGAGGAACGAGGCTGTCTGGATAAGGTTGATCCGCGGGAGTGCAAATGACGCTTCCGCCGAAGGTCGAGGTTCTGGTCGTCGGGGCCGGACCGGCGGGGAGCCATCTGGCCCGTCGGCTGGCGGAGGCCGGGCGCGGCGTGCTCCTGGTCGAGAAGCGCCCCGAGATCGGTAATCCGGTGCGCTGCGGCGAGGCGGTGGAGGCGGAACCCTTACGCACGGTGGTGGGGGAGCTTGAGCCGTCTTGGGTGGCTACACCGGTTTACGGCGGCTGGGGCGAGGGTCCGGAGGGAGCAACCGTCCGGTACGAAAGCGATGTAATCAACGGTTACGTTCTCAACCGTCGGCTCTTCGACCGGGGTCTGGCCCGGCGGGCGGTGGAGGCCGGCGCCCGGGTTCTGGCGAGGACGCAGGCGTTCGGCGCTCGTCGAGAGGGCGACGGGTGGTCGGTGACCCTCCGCCGGGACGGAGACCGAACGGACGTTCGGTGCAGCGTGCTGGTGGCCGCTGACGGCGTCGAGGGGACGGTCTGCCGCTGGACGGACGTTGGAAGGTCCTGGCCGCTGAAGGAGTTGCACAGCTGCGCTCAGGCACGCGTGGTCGGTATCGAGAAAACGAAGAAGCCGCTGGTGGGTTTCTACCTGGGTGAGCGCCGGGCCCCCGGTGGCTACGGCTGGTGCTTCCCCCTGGGCGGCGGCCGGGCCAACGTCGGGGTCTCCATTGATCCCGCCCGAGACGGCCCGGAGGATGCCCGCTTCTACCTCGAGCGGCTCCTCACCGAGAGGCTGCCCGGGGTTCGGATGGCCGCGCTGGTCGCCGGC
>DAOVLG010000451.1 GCA_030631385.1 Candidatus Coatesiibacteriota bacterium
CGCCAATAAAACTCCTCTGAAGGATATCTGGCGTTCACCGGAGTGGAGGGTGATCCGCCGGGCGCACCGGCGGATGGAGCTGTCCGGCTATCCGATCTGCGATACCTGCCCCATGCCGCTCCTCTACGCGGCCAACCTGGTGGATCACTCCGAGGACAACGCTCCCGATCGAGCTTGAGCCTGGCTATGCCGATAAAAAACGAGGGCTCGTGCCCCTGTGCTCGGCAAGGGGTTTTAAGTCCCTTGTCTGGATGATTTCTTTCAGCCTGTCTACTTCTCTTCCCTTTGGGCGACGATCTCCCGGACCAGCCGCTCCAGCCGGTCCGCCAGTTCGTCGGCGGGCACCCCCCGCTCCACTATCTCGCCATTGACGAAGAGATCACCCTTATCCATCCCTCCGGCGACTCCGACATCGGCGTGGGCGGCCTCACCGGGGCCGTTGACCACGCAGCCCATCACTGCTACCTGGAGGGGGATGACGATACCCGCCAGCCTGTTTTCCACCTCCCGCAACAGCCCCACCAGATCGTAGTTGCAGCGGCCGCAGGTCGGGCAGGCGATGATCTCTATCCCCCGCCGGCGCAGTCCGCAGGCGCGGAGGATATCCCAGGCCGCCCGGACCTCCACCACCGGGTCGCCGGTCAGGCTCACCCGGATCGTGTCACCAATCCCCTCCAGTAAGAGTACCCCGATGCCCAGGGCGCTCTTGATTACCCCGGCGTCGTGCCAGCCGGCCTCGGTCACGCCCAGATGTATCGGCCGGTCCGTCCTTTCAGCCAAAAGGCGGTAGGTGGCGAGGGTGCCCTGAACCGAGGAGACCTTGGCGCTGACCTTGATCTGATCGAGCCCGGCCTCCTCCAGCAGCCTGATCTCTCCCAGGGCGCTCTCCACCAGCGCCTCTGGCGTCGGTCCGCCGTGTTTTTTAAGCAGGTCTGGATCGAGGGAGCCGGCGTTGACACCGACCCGGATCGGTATTCCCGCCTCGGCCGCCGCGGAAGCCACCCGGTGGATGGCCCCGGAATCACGCAGGTTGCCCGGGTTGAGTCTCAGCCCGGCGACGCCGGCGTATATAGAGGCCAGGGCGAGTTGTTCGGAGAAGTGGATGTCGGCAATGATGGGACACCGGGCGGTCCGTAAAATGTCGGGGAGAGCCTCTACGGCCCGGAGATCGGGAACCGCCACCCGCACCAACTCACAGCCCGCCGCCACCAGTTCGTTGACCTGCGCCAGCGTCTTCTCGACATCGTGGGTGGGGGTGTTGGTCATGGACTGGATGACAACCGGCGCGCCGCCCCCGATGGGGATGCCGCCCAGATGTATCCTCCGTGTACCGTTACGATGATTCATAGATTGATATGGTTGAATAGAGCTCCATGTAGGCCGACATCGAGGGCCTTCTGCCGTTCTAGGGGATCAGGGTGTATGTCTCGACGATGCGTCCCAGGGACCGCCGGTTTTCCTCGCCGTAGCTTTTATCGAAATCCTTCCGCTTGATGCGTCAGTACATGCACCAGCACCCCGTTGAACCGGTGGTTCCCGGTGATAGGTTCGACGAGATCGCCCCACAGAACGGTGGTTACCGGTCTGAAGTGATAATCAGAAACCGGCATACCGTGTGATTCCGGTCACCTGGTTTCCCCCACCGCCTCGGCGCCCTCCGTCCGCCGGCGTTTGAGTTGTCCCAGGCTGAGACCCTCCCGAACGAGAAAGATCATGCCGACGAGTATGTAGGGCAGCACCTGGGTCACGTGCAACAGGATGGCGAAGGCACCGGCCATAAAAACTTTGAGATAGACCCTAAAATACACTTTGATCTGCTGCGCGAATTAAAAGACAGGTCAGAAAATATTGTCGGGCATTACCATTCCCACCCCGGCAAACCGGCCCTGCCGTCAGCCCATGACATTGATAATGCGCTCGAACCAGAA
>DAOVLG010000321.1 GCA_030631385.1 Candidatus Coatesiibacteriota bacterium
AAGTGGAAGGTAAGTCTGGTAAAGACCAAGTCCTGCCCCTGTCCACCGGGGCGCTCAGCCTCGAGCAGCTTGATCTCATGCTGACCCACCTACCGGTGGACCTGACCTATGTGGACTCAGACGATGAGGTCCGCTACTACTCAGCCGGCAAGGAGCGGATCTTCCCCCGATCCCCCGGGATCATCGGTCGCAGGGTGCAGAACTGCCATCCCCCCGACTCGGTCCACATTGTGAGCCGGATCGTCGAGTCGTTCAAGCGGGGGGAGAAGGATTCCGCCGAGTTCTGGATCAACCTCGACGGTCGGATGATCTACATCCGCTACTTTGCCCTACGGGACGCCGTGGGAACCTATCAGGGGGTAATAGAGGTTAGCCAGGACGTGACACACATCCGCGCCCTGGAGGGCGAACGGCGTCTGCTCGACTGGTAGCCATCCCGCCGGAGCGGGACCTTTTTCAAGCAGAGAGGATATTTTAGAAGAGGAACTTGACCGAGACCTTGAGGTCCAGGCCGGTGGCATTGACGGTGCCTTCATAGTCGTCGCCGGAGCCTTCCTCGTCATCAAAACCGTCATCGGAGGCCAGGGAGATCGGAGCAGCAACCTGGCCGCCGAGGACTATCATGTCGCTCAGGAAGAGGTCAATGCCGGCGGACCACCGGAGGCCAAAGGTGTTGTAGTCGATGGCGGCCACACCCTCTACGTCGGAGTCAACTCTATTCATCCAGTTGAAGAAGCCCAGGCCGACATAGCCGGCGATGGGGCCTTCACCGACATAGCCCAAGAAGTCCACGCCGAACTGCATGGGGGACTCGGTAACATTTGCTGTACCGAAATCGGTAGTCTCAGGCTGAATCAGCAGGGTGATGTCGAAGTAGCCGGCTATGCCGAAGCCGTTCATGATCACATACTGCAGGATGAGGCCCAGATCCATGGCATTGCCGTCCCGCAGATCGGACTGGCCGGGGCCGAACTCGAGGCCGACGCCGAACTTGCCGACAGCCATGTTATTCGCGAACACGGCTGGGACGAGCAGGACCAGAACGAGGCCGAGGACAAGGAATTTCTTCATTGTGGCTCCTTGTTTTGGTTTTTGGGTC
Organism: Candidatus Coatesiibacteriota bacterium; assembly: GCA_030631385.1. Taxonomy (GTDB): domain Bacteria; phylum RBG-13-66-14; class RBG-13-66-14; order RBG-13-66-14; family RBG-13-66-14; genus RBG-13-66-14. The sequence goes on from DAOVLG010000321.1 coordinate 1,100, forward strand.
CTTTGGTTCAGTTTTCTGCCCTGAGTTTAAATGTGATGCTAGTGGTAAGTTTACGATGAGGCCGGGCTGCTGTCCAGCAGAACATTAGATTATTTTATCATATACAATCTTCCGATTTCAAATCTCTGCGGTCACATGGGGTCACAAAACACGTAAGCGTGCACGGCCATTGAAGTTATCCCGGCGAGGGCCGCTGGGTCAGGGGGTGAGGCGGGACAATATACCACAATAACGGTATACAATACGTAATAATACGCTGGTCCACCGGCGCGGCAACTGACACCCCTTCTCCACAACCGACAGTCTGATCGAAACGGGAGGCTTTTTACCAGCAGGATCATCCCAGCGACCCCCTCAGCCAGGTTGAGCAGCGCCCCCAACACCCCGCCCGCCAAGACCGTCGTCGCCAGCACCACCGCCGTGGAACGCTTATTGCGTTTTAGCTGTTGAAAAGGCATATTCCCCCAATCATTCAGAGGGAGACATGGAGAGGTATCTGGATAAGCACGCGCTGGAAGTCGTTAATTCTGCGCAGGATATTGCCCGAACCCTCGGTTTCGACTACATTGGCACCGAGCATCTTCTGGTCGGGATAGCGCGCCAAATTGGCACGGATGCGGCAACGGCCTTGGCCAAACGCGGCGCCACCTTTGACGCTGTCACCGACGAGCTCAAGCGCCTGTTGACCAAACCGGCGAGGAGCGCCCAACTCTCCTTCACCCCCCGGGCCGAGTCCTCGATCAACCGGGCGGCCCAAGCTGTTACCGATCAGACCGGCAAGAAGGCGGGTCCGGCGCATCTGTTGGCTGCAATCCTCGTGGACCCCAACTCCGGCGCCAATCGTGTTCTGGCGGCCCTCCACGTCCCTGCCAGCGAGGTCCTCGCCGAGCTGGGGGCCCAGGTCGAGGAGGATGCGGGCTCGGCCCTGCGGACCTTCGGCCGGAACCTGACCGACCTGGCGCGACAGGGCAAGCTCGATCCGGTCATCGGACGGGAGGAGGAGATAGACCGGGTGATCCAGGTCCTCTCCCGCCGGACCAAGAACAATCCCGCGCTCATCGGCGAGCCGGGCGTTGGCAAGACCGCCATCGTCGAGGGGCTGGCCCAGGCGATCGTGGAACGCCGGGTGCCCGAGTCGCTCCTCGACAAGCAGGTCATCGTGCTGGACCTGGCGGCCGTGGTGGCCGGCAGCAAGTACCGCGGTGAGTTCGAGGAACGGTTGAAGAAGCTCCTGAAGGAGGTCGAGGGTGGGCCGTACATCCTGTTCCTGGATGAATTGCACGTGATCGTGGGCGCCGGCGCCGCCGAGGGGGCCATTGACGCCGCCAACATCCTAAAACCCGCTCTGGCGCGGGGTGAGCTCCAAGCCATCGGCGCCACCACCCTCGCCGAATACCGCAAGTACATCGAGAAGGACGCCGCCCTGGAGCGCCGCTTCCAGCCGGTTCTGGTCGAGGAGCCCACCGTGGAGGAGACCGTGGCCATCCTCGAGGGTCTCAGGCCGCGGTACGAGGAGCACCACCAGGTGAAGATATCCGGTGAGGCCGTCGAGGCCGCGGTGAGACTCTCGGCCCGCTTCGTCAGCGGCCGCTTCCTCCCGGATAAGGCCATTGACTGCCTGGACGAAGCGGCGGCGAGGGTGCACCTGGATAACCTGGTCGTCCCGCCGGACCTCGCTCGTCTGCGCGCCGAGGTCGAGGAACATCAAGAACAGGAGCACGAGCGTTCATCGAAGCAGGACTATGAGGAGGCCGCCAGGGCCCACGCCAAGGTCCTCGAACTCCAGGACAGGCTGCGCATCGCCGAGGAGGAGTGGAAACGGAC
>DAOVLG010000366.1 GCA_030631385.1 Candidatus Coatesiibacteriota bacterium
ATGGTGTTGATCTGGTGTCTGAGTTCGGTAAGATTGGCAAATCTGATCCGGACGCCGGCAGCGTGGCGGTGGCCGCCGTAGTCACCGAGGAGATAGGCGCACCCGTTCAAAGCACCGATGACATCGAAATCACCATAGCCCCGGGCCGAACCACGACCCATCTCGCCGAACACCAGGGCCGGCCGGGCGAAACGGTCCGCCAAGCGGGCCGCTACGATCCCCACCACGCCGGGGTGCCAGTCCTCGCTCCCCACGACGATCACCGGCACCTCCTCGAGGGCGACGTCGTCCTCGGCCATGGCCATGGCCTCACGGGTCGTCTCGGACTCGATCATACGCCGTTGACGGTTGAACGACTCCACCCGCATCGCCAGGCGGTAGGCCTCGTCGGCGTCATCTGAAAGGAGGAGCTCGACGCCGACCTCGGCGGTGGCGATCCTGCCGGCGGCGTTGAGTCTCGGCGCCAGGATGTAGCTCAACTGCTTCGCCCCGATCCTTTTTCCACCCAGACCGGACGAATCAATGAGGGCGGCCAGACCCAACCGAGGAACGCTGTTCATTCTGGCCAGCCCAGCCACTACCAGAGCGCGGTTCTCGTCCACCAGAGGCGATACGTCGGCCACGGTCCCGAGTGCGACAAGATCCAGGTACTCCTCGGGGTCGGGCCCCCTCCCCAGCGCTGCGGAGAGGGCGCTTATGACCTTAAATACGGCTCCCACGCCGGCCAGGCCGGAGAAGGGGTACCCGGAACCGTCAACGTTGGCGTTGATCACGGCCAGGGCCGGGGGAAGATGTTCGTCCGGAAGGTGGTGGTCGGTGATGATGAGGTCCAGCCCGAGTTCCCCGGCCCGCCGGGCCGCCTCGTGGGCGGTAACGCCGCAATCGTTGGTGATCAGAAGACCGTATCCCGCGGCCTTCGTCTTAGTGACCACCTCGATTGAAAGGTCGTAACCCTGGGTCAGGCGGTTGGGAACCATGTAGCCGATTCGGGCGCCGACGCGGCGGAGATAGTCCACGAAGATTACGGTACCCGTGATCCCATCCACGTCATAGTCGCCGAAAACGAAGATACCCTCATCCCCCTCGAGGGCCTGGCGGATCCGATTGACGGCCACTTCCATCTGGAGAAACTTGAACGGGTCGTGGTGAATGGCGCTGTAGAGAAAGGCGAAGGCCTCGGCGGGATTGGCCATGCCGCGGTTGAGAAGGACTTGAGCGGTGACCGGATGAATGAGAAGCTCACGACAGATACGGTGCTGCCCCCTCCAATCCGGAGGAACCACCCGCCACTCGAAACGCTTCACTACACCCGCTCCTACCATTCGAGAGGCTCCATGATCTCCATCCCGGCCGCCCTTCGCGCCGTCAAGCCCCAGGATCAACCCAACATGTCCCGATGGTCCACCTGGGTGCAGTAGGGCTTTACGTGTCTATCAATAAAGGCCAGTACCCGCTCGCGGTTCGTCTTCAGCTTCCCCGAGGGGTCATCATCCTCTGCCGGCCCGAACCAGAGGTTCACCCCGCGCCAGGGGTCCAGACGGTTTGGCCGGTGACCCGGGGTGACCATCACTCCGAAGCGGTCGGCGTAGTAGCAGCGGAAGTAGCTCCAGGGCCGCTTGAAGCGGAAGATCAGACGGCGCCAGGTCAGACCCTCGTCGTTGAGCTTGTAGCTGGTGGGGAGGAAAAAGCCGTTGAGAACGAAGAAGATAACGGCTCCACCTACCACCCCCACCGCCGGACCACCAGCGTAGAAGGAGAGGAAGATCACTACCAGGCTCAGAACTACGACCCCCGCCAGGGCCCGCCAGGGGTACATCGTCGGGGGGTAAACCCACCAGCTCAACTCACCGTCTACCTCGGACATCATCAGCCTTCCAGGACCTCTCTCTGTAGTCTCACCAGCTCCTTGATTCCCTTGTAGGCCAGATCGAGGAGCCTATCGAGGGAGGCGCGATCGAACACCTTGCCCTCGGCGGTGGCCTGAACCTCGATCAGGTCCCCGGCACCGGTCATCACCACGTTGGCGTCCACGTCGGCGGCCACGTCCTCTCGGTAGCAGAGGTCCAGGAGTTCGTCTCCATTGACGATTCCCACGCTCACCGCGGCCACGTGATCGGTCAGGGGGAAGGCTCCCGTCTCCTTGCCGCCGCCCAGCCATACCAGGGCGTCGTGAAGGGCGAGCCAGCTCCCGGTAATCGCGACGGTGCGTGTACCGCCGTCGGCGGTGAGGACGTCGCAGTCAATGGTGATGGTACGTTCCCCCAGTTTCTCAAGCCGAGTCACCGACCGAAGGCTGCGCCCGATCAGACGTCCGATCTCCAGGGAGCGGCCGCTGGGGCGACCGTAACTCTCCCGCTTTGACCGCTGTCCCGTAGAGCGGGGAAGCATGGCGTACTCGGCGGTCACCCAGCCCTTGCCGGCGCCCTTGAGCCAGGCCGGAACCCCCTGCTCCACCGTGGCCGTGCAGACCACCCTCGAGTTGCCGAACTCGACGAGGACCGAGCCCTCGGCGTGCTCGATGTAGTTGC
>DAOVLG010000412.1 GCA_030631385.1 Candidatus Coatesiibacteriota bacterium
CGTCAGTGACGACGGTTATCTGTACGCCGTTAAATCCTACGTAGAAGGCGAGGAAAGCGAGGAGGATTAACAACAACGGAGGCAATGCCCCCGCCGGTGACGACGGCTGTCTGTACGTCGTTAAATCCTACCTTGAAGATGAGGAAAACTAGGCAAGTTAATGACAAAGGGGGCTATGCCCCTTCGCCGGCGACGACGGCCACCTGTACGCGCGTCAAATCCCACCTGGACAAGGAGGGGTAACCCCTCGGGCCGGGGAGGCGGCATCCAAATGCATTATCTATGGGATAATCACCAATCATGAACGGTTATTATCATACTATCTATACCGACCTCAGTGAGTGGGTGTATGCTATCCCGCTACCAGATGATTGGGCGATGCGGCGGATAGCGTGAAGCTTGACCGGCACGTCAAGTGTCCGGCGTACACCCGCCGAATCAACGATCGCTGAGGCGGTGGCACAGGTTTTTGCAGGAGGGGACCCGGCGAACTTCACCGAGGTTCATTTGCGCAAAAACTGTGCCACCGCCGGCGAGGGGCGATTAAGGCCGACATACCCCCGAACTCCAATGTAGACAACGACGGATACAGAACCAAAAGTCGTCTTACATGGCGGATTCAAACGTGATATCCGTCCGTTTATCCGAGAGAGATCGTTTAGGTTTAAACAGTGAAACGACCCAAACGCCCTTAAATGTCTCAGGAGCATACTTACACTGGTTCAAAAACGTGTGATAATCCCCTATCTATTAAAATAATTAATTCGAGAGTTGATAATATTGATAATATGAGTTAAAATAGTTAACGAGGATTGCGGAAAAAATCACAAAACGGAGTCAGCCATGACCGAGGATATTGGGAAAGCCATCCAGACGGGGATGCGGGCGATGAGGGAGGGCCTGCGCGAGGGGCTCCGGGGAATGCGGATCGGCCTGGGGAAGATGAACCGGGGGATGAAGGAAGGGCGGGAAGCCTACCGGCGGGACCCGACCCGAGAACCCCGGGAAAAGGAAGAGGAGGAAAGCGACATGAGCGCTGAGCGGGAGAAAGGCTGGTGGTCCAACCTTGGCGAGGGGATCAACATCAGCCTGGACGCCTCGGGGCTGATCTTCGGTTTCATCAGCCTGGGCCTCGGTATCGGCGCCTTCTTCCTGTACATGATCCCCTTCGTCCTGGTCCTCTCCTGGCCCTTCGCCATCGCCGGCCTCATCGTGGGTCTGGTCGCCGTGTTGAACTTCCGGGTGGGCTGGTTCCGCGGGTTCGTTCCCGGCCTCGTGGGGCTCGGACTCAGCGGGGCGGTGCTCTGGTTCCACGTCATGAACCTCATCTGGTCCGCCGGCACCCTGGACTACATGCTGGGCCTGTGGGGCTCCCCGCCGGGCTGGTAGCCCTACCCGTGGACCTCGCAAGCGAAAGCCGCGCCAAACGGCGGGTCACCTGGGTCGGGGCCTTGGTGAACCTGGTATTGGCCGGGGGCAAGTTCGCCGCCGGCTTCCTCGGCCGTTCGGTGGCCATGGTATCCGACGCCACTCACTCCCTGTCGGACCTCGTCTCCGACGCCGTCGTTCTTCTGGGGCTGAGGTTCTCGGACCGACCCGCCGACGAGGGGCACCCTTACGGCCACGGTCGCTTCGAGACCCTGGCGGCCTTCATCCTGGGCCTCGTACTCATCGGGGCGGCCCTTCTTGTGGGCTGGGATGGGCTGGAGAAGATCCGCCATCCCGCGCCGACGGTCCCCACCTGGCTCGCCGCGGGAGCGGCCGTATTATCCCTGGTGGTCAAGGAGGCGATATTCCGCTGGACCCGCGCCGTGGCACGCCGCACCGGTTCCAGGATCATCGAGGCCAACGCCTGGCACCACCGCACCGACGCCCTCTCCAGCGTGGTGGCCCTGGTCGCCATCCTCGGGGCGATCCTTCTGCCCGAGTGGCGCTTCCTGGACCCCGTGGGAGCGCTCATCGTGGCGCTGATGATCGGGGTCGTGGGCTTTAAGGTGATCCTGGGCGCCGCCCGCGAGCTGACCGACGCCAACGTGGAATGGGAGCTCCGGGAGCGGATGACCGGGCTGACCGCCGACGTGCGGGGGGTGAAGACGGTCCGCCGGCTCTGCGCCCGGCGGCTGGGCGACCTCACCGTGGTGGACCTGACCGTCGCCGTGGACCCGGAGATGGACGTCTACGAGGCGCACCGGATCACC
>DAOVLG010000062.1 GCA_030631385.1 Candidatus Coatesiibacteriota bacterium
ACCGGCATGAGCCCCGCCTATGGCGAGGAGGATGTGCCCGTGGACATCAGAATCATCTTCCACGTGGTGGACGACATCTCCGGGGTGGACGTGGCGACCATCGAGTTCACCGTGGAGGACACGTCTACGAGCACCGTCCGCTTCAGGCTGGCCTTCAGCACCGACGGTCCCTCCCCGACCGGCGAAATCTCCGGGGACCTGCACATTGACGACATAGATCCCCTGGATGTCATCTGCAAATTCACCCCCGACGACGACCTGCCCTACGCCGAAACCATAACATGCACCGTCCCCGCAGGTCTGGCCGACATGCTGGGCAACGAAACCCAATATGACATCGTCTGGAGGTTCACGACCGAGGAGGAGCCCCCGAGGCTTTCAAACAGCACCTGGGGCGAGATCAAGACCCTGTACTAAATAACGCATCTTCGACTGAAAAGGGGGGCTCATCGAGCCGCCCTTTTTACGATCCAGCCCCTCATAGAAGACCAGGTTTGTCAGAAGGTTCTTTTGATGCTATTATCTAATACGCTACCCGTAGAAGAGGTCGGCGAATTATCTGAAAGAGTCAGCAAAAAAAGGAGAGCGATCATGAGAAAAATAGTGATTCTCGCGGTCATCCTCGTCTTGAGCGCCGGGGCCTCCTGGCGGGCCGTCTCCACCAGCGGACCGACTTTCAACGCCCATCCCGACCCCCCGGCGGAGTACGAGTTCTACTGGGATGACGGAGTCATGGTCAGCGGCTGGGTCTGGTACACCGGCGGCAACTACTGGGCCGTCCAGTTCGACGAGGAGAAGACCGACGGCTTCGAGTACGGCTTGGTCACCTGCTACGGCGCCGTCACCTACCCGGGTTGGCCGGACTCCACCTTCCAGGGCTGCTACATGCACACCTTCGATGACGTGGACGACTATCCGGGCTCTGACCTGGACTCGACCTTCCTGCAGTTCACCACCGGCGGTGTCTTCGAGTGGGTCGCCCCCGACTCCTCTGTAGGGCTCTCTACTAGCGTCTTCTACATCGCCTTCGAGCAGTACGGGAACTACCCGTCCACCGACGCGGTGGCCGTGGACGCCGCGGCCGGCACGCACAACTGGACCGGCTTTCAGGGTTCCTGGACCCAAACCTCCACGTTCAGCGACTTCATGCTCCGCTGCTACTGGGAAGACGATCCCGGCGAGGACTACCGTCCGCCCGAGGTGACCGGCATGAACCCCGACGACGGCGAGGAGGACGTGCCCGTCGGCACAACCATCGTCTTCCACGTGGTTGACGATCTCTCCGGCGTGGACGTCACGACCATCGAATTCACCGTCGAGGACACATCCAGAAACCTGCGTTTCAGGTTGGCCTTCAGCACCGGCGGACCCTACCCGACCGGCGAGATCTCCGGGGACCTGCACATTGACGACATTGATCCCCTCGACGTTATTTGCACCTTCACCCCCGACGACGACCTGCCCTACGCCGACATCATCACCTGCATCGTCGCCGCCGGACTGGCCGACATGTTGGGCAACGAGACTCCGGAGGACATCGTCTGGTCGTTCGAGACCGAAGAGGACCCTGGCGGGCTGAAGAACAGCACCTGGGGCGAGATCAAGGCCCTGTACTAAACAGCGCATCTTCGACCGGGGCGGCCGCCGAGCCGCCCCTTTTTAATTTTGGAATTTGCTCCATACCATGCCATACTATAAATGAGGGGTAATTATCCCCCTGCCGGGTTTCTCAACACATATTTAAGGGAGGCAAAGTGAAAAAGACGCTCTTGATCCTGCTCGTTGCCGCGGCGGTCTTCGCCGCCAACAGCGTCGTAACCTCCGGCATCCCCTACAACGCTCATCCGCAGCCGCCGGTGGAGTATGAGTTCTACTGGGATGACGGAATCCTGGCCAGTGGTTGGTGCTGGTACACCGGCGGGAATTACTGGGCCGTTCAATTCGACGAGGAGAAAACCGGAGGCGACGAAGGTTGGTTAACGCTGTATGGCGCCGTCGCCTATCCGAATTACCCAGACTCAACCTACCAGGGCTGCTACATGCATACCTTCAGCGACCAGGGCGATATCGACCGCACCTTCCTGCAGTTCGTCATCGGCGGCGTCTTCGAGTGGGTCGCTCCGGAGGAGCCGGTGTACATCCCCGACGGCGTCTTTCTGGTCGCCTGGGAGCAGATCGGCAACGCCCCGGCCTGCGACGCGATAGGCGTGGACGCCGAGGCCGGCACGCACAACTGGACCGGCTACCAGGGCTCCTGGGGGCCGACCACCCTCTTCGGCGACTTCATGATCCGCTGCTACTGGGATGATGAGGATCCTGATCCCGGTGTCGAGAATACCACCTGGGGCGAGATCAAGGCCCTCTACTGATCGAGCCAAGCGAGAGGGGGCGGTCAAAACGACCGCCTTTTTTACGCCCGGTGTGTTATATTTCTCAAGAAGCAGATTTTTTATAAACGGAGGCAGGATATGAGAAAGGCGATACTGATCTGTATGGTCCTCGCCGCCTGCACCCTCGCCGCACCGTATCTGGAGGCTGCGAACCGCCCGGTTAACGTCAGCCTCCAGCCAAGCTACGAAAGCCAGTTCTACTGGGACGACGGCGTAATGTCCAGCGCCTGGTGCTGGTACACCGGCGGCAACTACTGGGCGGTGCAGTTCGATGAGGAGAAGACCGAGGGCGCGGATCGCGGCATGATCGAGGCCCTGGGTGCGGCGGTCCACCCATACTGGCCCGACTCCATCTACCAGGGAGCCTACCTCCACATCATTGAGGACGACGGCGACTATCCGGGAGTGAGCATCTTCCGCGAGCTACACGTGTTCGAGAACCCTGGCGAGTTCGAGTGGCTCTCCATGGAGCAGCATGTGTACGGCTCCGTCTTCTACGTCGCCTTCGAGCAGTACGGCAACTACCCCGACTGCGACGCCCTGGGCGTGGACGCGGTCGGCGGCACACACAACTGGACCGGCTACCAGGGCTCCTGGGGCAACACATCAACCTTCAGCGACTTCATGCTCCGCTGCTACTGGCAGCCCCTCTCCGACGTCGCCGAGACGACCTGGGGCCAGGTCAAGGCGTTGTATTAACCTGCAGAACGCATTGAAAAAGCATCCCTTCCGGGATGCTTTCTTTCACTTGGTGGCGGAGAAGGGACTCGAACCCTTGACTCCACGGATATGAGCCGTGTGCTCTAACCGACTGAGCTACTCCGCCCGAGCTTGAAGCTCGCCCCACCTCCACCGCAGGCGGCATTATACCGCCAAATGCGCCCCCACGCAACCCTAATCGCTGCGCGGCTTCCAGGTGACGGCGCGCCGTCCGGTGAAGTATCTGACCACCCCGACCAGCTGCGCCGCGAAGACGTTCACCAGGAAGAACGGCGCGCACAGCATGCCGGGGAGTCGGTTGTGCCCGATCCACCCGACGAGGACCAGGAAGTAGAAGAACGCCTGCCCCACGGCCAGCCAGAGGTAAAAACCGCCGGCGAAGGCCGCCGCGATCCCCGCCCCCAGCATGGCCAGCATGAAGAAGGGTGTCATCTCGCGCAGTATCTTGCGAAAAAAGAAGTGCAGGTGGTAGATGAGGTGACCCTTCCACGGCAACACACGGGGAACATGCTTGAAAACGCTCATCCGCAGGACACTCAGCCGCGCTTCGCGCCTGAACTCGCCCCCGACGCGTGACTGGGTATACTCCCAGGCCTTGACCCGCGGGTTCATGATGGTTCGCTTTCCCCGGGCCCAGGCTGCAACCATGAGGAGCGTGTCGGGTGAAACCTCGGGCGGTGAGGGATGGTAGAGTTCCCGGCGGATGGCCATGTGCCCCCCCTGGACGAAGAGGCAGGTGCCTATCATCCCCTCCCAGATCTTGATCCGGTCCTCGTAGCGCCGGAGGAAGCGGTTGCCGAAGGTGGTGCCCGTCTGTTCACCCCTGGGCGGACGCTGAACCAGGTTGCCGCCCACGCATCCAACCTCGGGGTCGGCGAATAACTCGCCGAAGCGTTTTAACGCGTCACGCTCGAAGCGCACGTTGGCGTCGGAGTAGATGATGATCTCACCCCGACAGGTCGGCGACAGGTCGTTCATCACACAGGTCTTGCCCCGGTTCTCTTCAAACGCTTCCAAACTAAAACGCGGATAGCCCGGCTTATCCTCCAGAAGCCCCTTCTCCCCTAAATACCTCCGGGCGATACCGATCGTATCGTCGCTGGAACCGTCGTCGGCGATCAGTACCTCGAGCTTGTCCGCCGGGTAGTCCACCGCGAGGATGTTACCAATCTTCTCCCGGATGTTACCGGCCTCGTTGTAGCAGGGGATGAAGACGGTGTAGGTGGGCCGGTAATCGGGATCGCCCTCGACCCGGCGGTTTATGAGCCTGGCGAGGAGGTAGAGGATGAGGGGGTAGGTGATGTAGAGGTGGACCAGTACGCCGAAGGCCGCCCAGAAGATGATGATAGCTGCGATCATCGGTCTCCACTCCGTGTTTGCACGGTGCGCCGAGAGCCCGATTATAGCCGACGGCGCCTTCCAGGTAAAGGGACCGAACGCTTGTTCGACGTCGAGACAAACGCTATACTTGGGAAAAGGCCCACCCCGTTGGAGCGCCGATGCCCGTGCTTATCACCGTACTGATCCTCGTCTCCGCCGGAACCGTCGCGGCCGAGGCGGTGCCGGTGCTCGAAGAACCCAACGAGGGCGGGAACGTTCCCATCCTCATATACCACCACGTCTCGAACTCCGTCAACTCGATCTACAACGTGCCGCCGGCGGTCTTCTATAACCAGCTCCGGCAGTTCTTCGACGCGGGTTTCGTCCTGATCAGCCTTTCCGATTATTTCGAGGACGATTTCGGTATACCCGAGGGTCGCAAGCCGTTAATCATCACCTTCGACGACGGCTACGAGAACAACTTCCGCCTGCTCGAGGACGGCTCGAGTGACCCGGTCTGCGCCGTGGGCATCATCGAGGGATTCGCCGAGGAGCATCCCGATTTCGGGCGCACGGCGGTCTTCTTCGTCAACGCCGGTTCCCGGGCCGTTCCCTTCGGCGACGAAGCCACGGCCCCGGCCAAGCTCCGGTGGCTGGTGGAGAACGGATACGAGATCGGCAACCACACCGCCGACCACGTCAATCTCAAATCCTGCGATCCGTACCAGGTGCGTAGGCAGATCGGCCTCTGCCAGGCTGCGCTCTACGAACTCTGCCCCGAACTCCTCGGCCACGTCCGCTTCTTCGCCTACCCCTACGGTCAGACGCCGACGGACCCCGAAAGCTTCAAGGCCCTCGAAACTGGAGAGTTCGACGGGGTGAGCTACCGGATGGATCTCTGCCTGAAGGCCTGGGAGTACCCGGCCCCCAGCCCCGCCGACCCCGCCTTCCACCGGCAGCGCTTCGCCATCCCCCGCATCGAGATGCACGTCTGTGAGGGCGGCAACGGCCACGCACCGCGCTGGGTCATTGCTCAACCCAATCTCTACGTCTCTGACGGCGATGTGGGGAGCCTCTGGGAATAGATTCGGGGGAGTAGAACCTTAAAACCCGACGATTAAGGAGGGGGCACCGCTCCTCCTTTTTTTGTCTCTCCTTCCGGCGGCCTACTGTATATAGCCCACCGCCCGTAGTTGCTCCAAGTGTGCCGGATCCACGGGTCCAACGTCACCGCCCGTGCCGTAGTGCTCGATCAGCTCCTCGTTGCGCTCGTGCCACGACGCGAGCAACCCCTTCAGTTCCGCCACCAGTTCCGGGTTCTCATCGGCCACGTTCTCCCGGTTTGAGTAGTAGTCCAGATAGAGCTCCTCGATACCGTCGTCATAGTTCACGAAGAGCGCGGCTTCATCGCGGACGACGAGGTCGGAGTGGGTAAATTCGTGCCGCTCGTTCATACATCGTTGTGCGAATACCGGCCTTGCCTCCGGTAACGGCCTCAGCAGTGACCGGCCGTCGAGTATCTTTTCATCGTATTCGATCCCAAGGCCGTCGAGAATCGTGACGTAGACATCGGCTAAACCTACCGGCTGACTGATACGCCCACCGCCCTCGAATAGGCCGGGCCAGTAGATGACCAGGGGCACGTGGGTCAGCTCGTGTTGCAGATTCACGTTGAAGTGCTCGATCATGCCGTGCTCGGCGAACTCCTCCCCGTGGTCGGACAAGAATATAAACACCGTGCTCCCCCAAAGCCCATCACCGTCCAGGATGTCCAAGGCCCGGCCGAGGGTCTCATCCACCAGTCTAACCTCAGCTTCATAGAGCAGCTTCAGTTGGGCTACATCCCCGTCGGTCAGCTCGTCCTTATGATCGAGGAATTTAACGCTGTGCTCTTTGTACACGCCGTCGTAGTCGTTAACCGGTCTGTAGCGTTCCGGCGGGCGGTAGGGAGCGTGAGGATCGTAGAGGTGGATGTAAACGAAGTCTCCGCCGGCAGGGTTGAGTGAGCGGAGCATCTCTAATGAATCCTCTATACCGAGGTTGACGAGGCGCTCGTAATCAGCCTCACGCAACAGCATGTTAAAGCCTAACGCGATGGAGTTATAGAGCGAACTCCTGGCGATTATCAAAAAGCCTTGACCGTAAAAGTATTCGGTGCGGAGGCCGTAATGGTTAAAGCCCTCACTGAAGCCCAGATCCGGTATCAGGACAGGGTTGGCCATCATGCACCAGGTTCGGTAGCCGTGACTGGACAACTGTTCGGGCAGGTATGGGAGATCAAGCGGTATTGCGCTAAAGGAGTCCATCCCGCTCACCTCTGGCGCCAAGGAGGTGAACATAGCCGTAACGCTGGGTATTGTCCAACTCGATGGTGAAAAGCAGTAGTCATAGGTAACCCCCCGGTCAGCCAACCTCTCCAGATTCGGGGTGGGGACACTCCCGTTATAGTGAGAGCTGATATCTGCCCGGTAGGCATCGGAGAGGAAGACCACCACATTGGGCCCAGTTGATTTTATATCACCAGGTTTCCCGGTAGAGAAGATGCCCGTAAAGATAAAACAAAACGCGAACCAGAGAACCGCTGCTCCGGCGAGTACCCAGCCCGCACACCTGGCGACAAGTTCTACTATATTGTTCCACTTTAGGGCGGCCCAGACAAAGCCGGCGCCCAGGATGAGCTTGAAGACGTCCCCCACGGTGAAAACGCCCTGCGCGAAGATCCAGCTAGAGATTATATGGAGGCCCAGGACCGCGAAGCCGACGACTCCGACGACGACGACCCCAACTCGCCGCCGGCGCTCCTCGTCCAGTCCGATCAGGGTAGTGATAACGCACGTAAAGGCGCCTGCGAACAGGTTTACAACAAAGCCGACAACCGGGTAGAAGAAGAGGGCCGCGGAAAGGCTCCGCACAACACCCCAGAAACCATTGACGATGGGATTCCAACCCTGGAGCGTACCGGTGGCAACCAAGCCGGAAATGTAGAAGTAGACCAAGAAGATGTAACCAGCCAGCGCACCCAGAAGCGCCATGCGCCAGCTTCCTCTGAGAACCTTACTGAACTGAAATCGCCTCTCCATCCGGGTCATCCTTTACTGCAGATAGCCCAGGGCGCGCAGCTTTTCTATCTGGGTCCGATCCTCCGGCTCCGCTGGGGACGTAGTACCGTAGTACTCCATCAGCTCCCGGTTACGGACGTGCCAGTCCGCCAGGAGCACCTTCAACTCGGCTACGAGCTCTTCGTTCCCCAGGGACACATCCACCGGGTGGTTTTCGTAATCGGTGTACAGCTCCTCCCGACCGTCCTCATAATCTATAAAGAGCGCCGCCTCGCCCCGGACGACGAAGTCCGAATTCGCAGGTTCGGGCGGCAGGTCCCACAGGCGCTGGGCGAAGACGGGGCGGTCCTTGGGAATCGGCGTAAAGAGACTCAGGCCGTTGTACATCCCCGCATC
>DAOVLG010000537.1 GCA_030631385.1 Candidatus Coatesiibacteriota bacterium
GATCGAAAGACTTCTGGATGATGTAGGAATCCGCCGAAGGTACGTCGTTCTCCATCCCGGGAGCGGCGGATCGGCGGCCCAATGGCCGACCGGCCACCACCGTGAGCTGGCCCGTCTTTTACTCTCAACGGGATACGGAGTCGTCATCAGCGGCGGCGAGGAGGAGAAGATAAAGGCGGAGAGCGTGACCGCCGATCAGAGGGGACCGTGCGTCAACCTGGCCGGTGAAACCGATCTGGACCTCCTGGCGGCGTTAATCGCGGGTGCATCCTGTTTCGTATCCGCCTCCACGGGACCCATGCACCTGGCGGCGGCCCTCGGCGCCCCCCAGGTGGCGCTCTTCACGCGCGTTGCGCCGATCAATCCCGCTCGATGGCGCCCCCTGAACCCCAAGGCGTGCGTCCTCACCCCGGCCAAACCCGGTGACGATCTCGCCGAAATCAGCCCGGCCTCGGTCGCGGACACCGTCCTCAGGGTGGGTGAATAATCTGGAAACCCCGCCCGATTCCCGCTATACTAAGCCAATCCGTGGAGCCCGGGCTCCTCTTTCCAAAGGCCGGCCGGCCAAGGCGAAAGGGTCTCCCATGAAAAAACGCATCGTCATCCTCGCCCTCGCCGCTCTCGCGCTTCCCGTCCTCGCCGGCACCGACGACCTCCCCTTCGCCCCCGGCGAGAAGCTCATCTACAGCGTCTCCTACGGCGACACCAAGGCCGGCATCTGCGTGATGAAGGTGGTGAAGAAGGTCACCTATCAGGGACGTCTCTGCCTGAAGCTGATCATGGAACTCCGCTCCAGCACCGCCTTCAGCGACTTCTTCTACGTCAAGGACGACATCGAGAGCCTGTTCGACGTGGAGACCCTCGGTACGCGGCGCTACGAGAAGCACCTCATCGAGGGCGATTACGTCGCCGACGAGGTGCTCTACTACGATCAGGAGGAGCACACGATCACCCGGGAGGGGGACGTGCGGGAGGGGATCGTCGCCCGCGGCTGCGACGGACTGGCCGCCTTCTACCACGTCCGCGCCCAGGAGTTCCACGTCGGCGGCGAACTCAGCTTCCCCTACGCCGATGGCACCCGGAACGAGATCGTGCGTATCGAGGTTATGAGGAAAGAGACGATC
>DAOVLG010000530.1 GCA_030631385.1 Candidatus Coatesiibacteriota bacterium
AGGGACATCCGGGAAAACCTCCGGACGATCCAACGCCTCTTCCGGTTGCGTGTCTGCCGCAGGGAGATCCATGTCTGGCGTGAACAGGGTGGCAAGGCGCCCATGCCCGACTGGCAGCCCTGCCTCCACTTTCATCTAGAGCGCTGCAGCGCACCCTGCGTGGGTTACGTGGGCCGGGAGGAGTATCTGCGGTGCGTCCGGGCGGCCGGTGATTTCCTCCGAGGCCGCCGGAGCGATGTGGTCGAGAGTCTGCAAAGGGAGATGTGGGAGGCCAGCCAGAGGTGGGAGTACGAGCGGGCGGCGAGGCTGCGTGATTCCCTGCGGGCCTTGGAGTCGGTGATGACGAGGCAGCGGGTGGTCAGCACCGGAGGTGAGGACCTGGACGTTCTGGCTTTGGCCACCAGGCGCGGGGAGGCGGTGGTGGAGCTCCTGAAGGTTCGGGAGGGTTTTCTGCTCGCCGACGAGCATTTCGCCCTGAGCAACACCCGGGGCGAAGGGGACGCCGACGTGCTATCGGCCTTTATCGTCCGGTACTACACCAGCGCCGACTGGGTGCCCAAGATCGTCGTGCTGCCCGAGGAACCAACCGGTTTGGAGGACCTTGAACTGCTGCTGACACGGCTCCGTACGGAGAGCTCCCCCCTGGTCGTGGCCCGGGCGCTTCTGCGAGCCTCGCCGACCGAGCTTCCGGAAAAAAGACCCGGACGCGGCAGGGTCCGCCTCACCGTTCCCCGGCGCGGGGCAAGGTGGGAACTCTTGGAACTTGCCCGAAGGAACGCGGAGGAGAGTCTGGAGAGGGAACTGCTGGTCGAACTCAGCCGACGGGGTCAGGCCGAGGCGGCCCTGGAGCTGGCCGAGCGGCTGCGCCTACCCGTCGTCCCCACCCTCATCGAGGGGCTTGACATCTCCAACCTCGGACCCGAGCAACCCGTTGCCGGCGTGGTCGGCTTCCAGGGCGGACGACCCGCCAAGAGGCTCTACCGGCATTACAAACTGAAGACGCCGGGACCCGACGATTGCGCCATGCTGGCCGAGGTCGCCCACCGGCGCTACCCCAAGTTGGCCGAGCGCGATGAGCTGCCGGATCTGGTCCTGGTGGACGGTGGAAAGGGTCAGCTCGGCGCGGTCGTCAAGCAGTTGGAAGCCGATGGCCTGGGGGGGCGCTTCACCGTCGTAGGGCTTGCGAAGAAGGAGGAGCTGCTTTACCTGCCTGGGCGCG
>DAOVLG010000182.1 GCA_030631385.1 Candidatus Coatesiibacteriota bacterium
ATGCGGCACTCGATGGCGATTGGCGGGGGGAGGAGGGCCGCTGGTCCTCCGTTCGCGAGAGATGGAGCCGCTGGCGGCGCCTGGCCGCCGTGGGTAGCGTTTCGCGTCTGGTGGCCGCGATTCTAGCCGACTCAGGGATAGAGGCCGCGCTCAGGGTAGCGGGGTATGCGGACCGCTGGCGCAGGCTGTTGCACCTGTTGGAGCTGATCCGTGCCGAGGAGAGGGCGGGGGGTATAAGCGGTCCGGGCGACGCCGCGGAGTGGATGCGGGAGAATCGGGAGAGTGACGACTTCAGCGAACCCGTCCCAGAAGGCGCCCCCGTCGTGCTGATGACCATGCACGGCGCCAAGGGGCTCGAGTTCCCGATCGTGGTGCTTCCATTCCTCAAGGGCCGGACCGCCGGCAGCCGCTCCGATATGAGCCTGGCACGCCTGCCCGGCGGGGAGAGGATGCTGGCGCTGAAGATTCGCGACGAGAGCCCCCCCTACGAGCGAAAGGAGACCTTCCTCGGTTACCTGCAGCGGAGGACCGCCGAGGAGGAGGGCGTTTTAGAGGAGAAGCGGCTCTTCTACGTGGCGTGCACCCGGGCCCGGGATCACCTGATCCTCGTCACGCCCCTCGAGCCCGATGAAGAGGGTTCCCTCACCGGTCGGCGGGCGGGTGAGAGGCCGGGCGGGTGGCTCGACAGACTCCTGAGAGTCGAGAACGGCCGGCTGCTCCTCAACGGTAGGGAGGTGGGCCGGTGCATCCAGACCGAGGGATTCGCCGTTCGCGAACGCGCCGCGCCATCACCCACCGAGGAACCGGTCCCTCGGTTGGACCTCCTGGATCCGGTGCCGGTTCACGACCCGCCACCGCTGGCCCCTTCAGCCATGGGCGAACTGGCGGATTGTCCCGTAAAATTCTACCTAAAGCGCATCCTGCGGGTGGATATGGAGGCCTTGGGCGGAGAAACCGCGAGAGACTTTGAGGCGGACGGCTTGGGCAACCCCCGTGGGTCGGAGTTCGGCGGAGCGCTGCATTACCTGGTATCGGTGGGAGGCGGCGGCGTCCCGGATGTCGAGCGGATTGGGAAGCTTCTGAGGGGCGCTTCCGAACGCTGGGGCCTGTCCACGGAGGATTACGATAGGCTGAGGGAGCATCTGGTACGTTTGGATGGGACCCTAGTCTGGCGCGAGGCCCAACGGGGGAGGACCCGGTTCGAGGTCCCTCTGCGGGTGGAGCTGGGCGGGTGTTTGATCCTGGGCCGGATTGACGCCCTGACGGAGACCGACGAGGGCTACCGGATCTTCGATTTCAAGACCGACAACCTGTCGGGGAAGAATCCGGTCGAGCTTACCGAGGACTCCGGCTACGATCTCCAGGTCGGGGTCTACGCGCTGGGGGTGGAAAAGCGATTCGGGCGGCCGGTGACCGGGGTCCATCTGCTCTATACCGCCGCAGGCGGCGGGTCTCACACCGTTAATCTGGATTGGGTTCGTCCACGGGTGGAGAAGCTGCTCCGGACGGTCGCGGAGTTGGCGAGAACGCCCTTGGCCGAGGTGGTTGAGCGTTACGTCAAGTCTGATTGCGAGGGCTGCGGTCTGACCGATCTGTGTAAGGATTTACGGGGGTAGATGGCTGTTAAAAAAGGGGTGCGCATATCACCCCTTTTCATAATCTTAGCCTCGTTTGGCCTTGACCCTTTCCCTGAGCCAGTCCAGCCAGGGGTCTAAACCCTCCCCGGTCTTCGCCGATAGCTGGAAGATACGGATCTTGGGGTTTACGTTCTCCACGTTGGCTCGGATGGTTTGAGTGTCAACGTCGAGGTGGGGCGCCAGGTCCAGCTTGTTCACCACGCAGGCGCTCGATTTGCGGAACATCAGGGGGTATTTCAGCGGCTTGTCCTCGCCCTCGGTGATCGAGAAGACCACCACCTTGTCGTCCTCTCCCAGATCGAATTCGGCGGGGCAGACCAGGTTGCCCACGTTCTCGATGATGAGGAGGTCGAGTGAGTCCAGGGGCAGCTCGCCGAGGGCGGTCTTGACGAAGTTCGCCCCGACGTGGCAGTCACCGCCGAAGGGCTCGGTGTTGATCTGAGCCACGGGGGTACCGTATCGGGCGATGCGGTCGGCGTCGTTGGTGGTGGTGATGTCTCCCTCGATCACCCCGGCCCGCAGCTCCCCGGCCAGCCCGGCCAGGGTGCGTTCCAGGAGGGTGGTCTTGCCAGCGCCGGGGGAGCTCATGATATTAACGCAGTAGATGCGCTTTTGGGAAAGCTCGGCGCGGATCTCACCGGCCAGCGCATCGTGGGCCGCCAACACTTTCTTTACAAGCTTGATTTCCATGTAGAGCACCTTGCGCTACGGTTATTTCTTCCATCCCAGCCGGGGTGGCAACGCGTTGACATTATAGCCGCCACCACTTTATACTGCAAACAGGAGTAGAAATCCACAGGTCGGGAACCCGGTGCGCACCCTATCCCAAAAAACCGTTGTACAGGTGGTGAAGGAGCGGCTGGCGCTTGTGGCCGATCCGCGCCATTGGCGGCTCTCCGACGCCGAGATCGAAAACGCCGGCATCGAGGTCGAGACCCTGTGGCACCATCCACCCCAGAGTCATCTCCTGATCAGGTTGAAGCCGGTAAGCGGTGGCGAGTTTACCTTCTACCTTCCCCTCTACCTCGCCCCGAAGCGGTTACGGGAGCTCGAAGGAGAGGTCAGTTTTCCAATCGCGGGCGGTGCCTGGTTTGCCTACGATCCCCTTCTTCTTCCCTCGGCGCTGATGACGCTCCTGAAGAACGCCGGCGTTGGCAATGCCGGCAGGTTCAGGCTCGATCCACCTCCCACGGGTCCCTTCGCTGCGGCGTCTGATAATCCCCTCTTCAAGCCCGACGGGTGCAGGGTGAAGCCCCTCCTGGCGCGGGGGGAGGAGCCCACCACCAACTACCTCTACCTTCTCGACGTTCCAGGCGTCGGCGCAGGGCAGTCCCTGGTGGCCAAGCGTTACCTCCCCAGGGACGACCCCGAAAGAGGCAACCGGGAGTGGAAACTCGCCACGGCGCTCTCCAGCGAGCTTGTGCCGCGGCCCGTCGGCCGTCTGCTGGACACCCGCACGAACAACACCCTGGTCGGCTTCTACGAGTACGTCCCCGGCGCCGAGGTCGGGTTGGTTCTCTGGAAGCTCTACGGGCTCCTGGGGGTCGTGCCGACGGCCTCGGTGCTGGCTCGGGTGAGGGTCGTCTTCGCCAAGGGCCTGCGAACCCTGGCCTCCTTTTACCTGCAGCTCTCGAATCGCTTTAGGACCGGGATTGCGCGCGGCGAGGTTGACGAGGGCCTTTTCCGCCGGGCCGAGGAGGACGTGCGGCTACTCCGGGGTTACCGCCTGAATGTCCGGGCCTACCACACCATCATCTCTGGCCTGGTGGCCCATCTGGAGGGTGGCGATTCCGTCTTCCACGGACCCCGGGCGATACACGGTGATTTGATGTGGCGGCAGATCATCTGGCGGATGGGACCCGAGAGGGGGAAGGACTTCGACCCCATGGCCCTCCCCCTGGAACCCCCCGAAGAGATGCCGGGCCGGCTGACGATCATGGACGCCGAAAGCTGGCGGACGGGTTACCTGGAGGAGGACCTGGCCGGTCTCGGAGCGGCCAACAACCTCATGCTCGCCCTCCAGGAGCGGGACCGTTTCGCACCCGTAGTCTTCGCGGCCCTCTGGCACGCCGCCTGCCAGGCTAATGACTGGGACGAGGCCCAGGCCTCGCGCGGCATCCGCTCCCTCTTGACCCTGATCCGCCTCCGTCATCTCCATGACGCCGCCTACTACGCCCGGGCCAAGGGGGAAAACCCCGCCAAGACCGCCGAGTACGAACGCTACGTCCAAATCAGCCTCGGCCTCGCCGGTTTGGTTTAAACAGCTTGAAAATGAAACAAGGGGTTTACACCCCTTGTCTCAGGGCGGTTGGTCCGCCCTTTTTGTATGCGCCGGTGAGGTTAATCGAATTCTGCCTTGATCTGTCCCCAGGAGGCTTCGCGGACTTCGGAGTAGCCGGCCGGGTAGCAGGCGGCGTTGGCCATGACTAAAAAGCCGTCCCCGGTCCAACGGTGGCCGATATGGGGTGTGTAATTAGTAGCGGCAACGTTCTCCGCCATGCTGACCGCCACACCACCGGCGTCGGCGAAGTGGGCCAGCTCGACCGCACTGTCCCGCAGGATGGTATCGGCCCGCCAGTAGCAATTCCACAGCCCGGAAACGCCGTTGAATATCTCGTGTCCCGAATCGTCTATAATCAAATCCTCGTAGCCCTCGAGCGGATTTGGGTTCTCCGAGTAGTAGGGGCAGTAGCCGTCGTCGTGCCAGCGCCCGCCAGGGCTACCACCAGGCCATTGGGTCAACGAACTACAGGTCATCACGTAGCTGCCCTGGTCCACATAATCGGCCAGACGGTCGCCGAAGAGAACGGGTTCCAGGTAATTTGATAAGCCGCCGGTGATAACCACGTCGTGGTACAGAAACTCCTCGGGTTCCGGCGTGCCGTCATGGCAGTCGTAGTAATTCACCTCGTCAAATCGTTCATCGGCGTTGAAGTAATCCAGGAGTGAACTATGGTAATCCTCACCAGGGGTGGCAAACATAAAAGCAACGTCAAGCTGGGCCAAGCCTAGAGCGGCCGTTAAAAAGACAAAAAATACAACCCTGTGCATCTGTAACACCCCCCTATTGCACCCAGCGCCCCTGGTCCCAGATGTCCTCCTCCCAGAGCTCGTCCCAGGTATCCCAGTCGTCAATGATCATCTCGGTTGAAGACCATCCCGTTCTGCTCACCACTACCGACAATACAGTCCGGACAAGGCCTCCTGTCAATAAAAGGGGTGGGAACCCCCGGTGAGCGGGCGGCCACAGAGGGCCGCCCCTACGAAAAACTACGGCGTACACCGTGATCTGTGAGCGTATCTTGACGTTACGGTGCCCGAAGAGCGGGGCGCCGGGCCCCTCTCTGCGTAAATTGTCTGGAGGATC
>DAOVLG010000358.1 GCA_030631385.1 Candidatus Coatesiibacteriota bacterium
AGGAAGGTCCCGTCGCTCTCGTCGGCCTCGACGATGAAGTAGTCGCCGTCGCCCAGGCTCGCGCCGGTGCCGGTCTGGCGTCCGTTTCCGTTGGGTTCGGTCTTCGAACGCAGGGCGTTGAGCTTACCCCCGATAACCGCCGTGGGTTCGAATCCTGCGTCGGACAGGATGGTGTAGATGAAGCTGGCGGTGGTGGTCTTGCCGTGGGTGCCGCCGACGGCGATCGGGTACTTGAGCCGCATGATCTCGACCAGGATCTCGGAGCGGTTGATCACCGGGATGTTGTACTTCGTGCCGGCGATAACCTCGGGGTTGTCGGGGGGGATTGCCGTGGAGATGGCGATGACGCCAGCACCTACGACGTTCTTCTCCGAGTGACCGATGGTGATCCGGGCGCCGAGATCGCTCAGGCGTTCCGTGGTATTGTTCGCCCGGAGGTCGGAGCCGGACACCTCGAAACCGAGGCGCAAGAGGATCTCGGCGATGCCGCTCATCCCCGCGCCGCCGATGCCCACCAGGTGCACCCGGGTTATCCTGCCCAGCATGAGGGTCATCTGAACCTCCCCGCGGTTTCGAGGGCCAGTTTCGCCGCTTCCAGGGCCGCGTCGGGGCGTCGGAGCCTCTTCATGGCGGCGGCCATTCCCCGTCGTAGCTTCTCGTCGGTCGCCAGCCGCCTGATCTCCCCCACCAGCCGCTCGGCCGTAAGCTCCCGGTCCGGCATCAGAACAGCCGCACCGGCCCTGGCGAAGGCCCGGGCGTTGGCGGTCTGGTGATCCGCCGCCGCGTGGGGGTACGGCACCAGGATTGCCGGTATGCCCAACAGGGCCAGTTCGAAGACGCTCCCGCCGGAACGGGCGACGGCGAAGTCGCAGGTGGCGTAGGCGGGGCCGATGGGGTCCAGGTAAGCGCTCACCAGGGCCTTTAATCCCGCCTGTTCCACGGCTTTCCCCACCGCATCACGGTCGTTCTCGCCGGTCTGGATGATCATCTGGAATCCGTCTATTTTCGCCAGTTCCGGGGCGGCTTCGATCACCGCCAGGTTTATCGAATGCGCCCCCGCACTGCCGCCGATGACCATTCCCGTCACCCGGTCCGATTCGAGACCGAACTTTTTCTGATCGGGCCGGTAGGATAAAAGTTCGGTGCGCACCGCGTTCCCGGTTACTATGATCCTTCGGGACGCCGGTCTCGCCCGCCTTCCCGGGAAGGCCACCGCCGCGGAGTCACTCAGGGGACCGAGTACCCGGTTGGTCAGTCCGGGGACGGCGTTCTGTTCCAGGAGCATGATCGGCACGCTGTAGAATCGGGCGGCCAGCGAAACCGGAAAGCCATCGTAACCACCGCAGCAGACGACGAGCTTGGGTCGGGTCCGTTTCAGAAGAGCGGCTGCTCGCAACATTCCCTTTATGTTCAAGAAGATACCCATTATCAGTTGAATGGGATTCGTCTGGTAGATGGGCGCTGCCGGTATCTCGTGGTAGGGCCACCCCCGCTTTTCGCACTCACGCTTCGGCAGGTCGAAGCCGGCGCCGCAGAAGGCGATCGCCGCGGCGGGCTCGAGTTGTTTAATCTCCTCGGCCACCGCGATCCCCGGATAGAGGTGACCGCCGGTCTTGCCTCCGGCGAAGAGGATGAGGGGATCATACCGGTTCGATTCATCCAAATCCCCCATCAGGACCACCTCCGCCGGCGGTTGGCGGGGTTGTAGACACCGATGTTCTTTACCTTGTGCATCCCTGGCGTGTAGGCCGGGTTGCGTGCCGGGGTGGAGGGGCGGACGATGTATGACCGCCGCCTGGCGACCGGCGCCGGTTCCCCCGCCCGGACGGCGACGTTTTCGGCGTTCTCTCTCGCCACGCTGGCGAGGATCCCCACCGCCGCCAGGGAGACGATCAGCGAGGTACCGCCGTAGCTGATGAAGGGCAGCGGCAGGCCGGTGGTGGGTAGGAGCGCCGTCACCACGCCGATGTTGATGATTGCCTGCAGGGCGAAGAGGGACGTGATTCCCGT
The DNA here is from genome assembly GCA_030631385.1 of Candidatus Coatesiibacteriota bacterium. GTDB lineage: Bacteria > RBG-13-66-14 > RBG-13-66-14 > RBG-13-66-14 > RBG-13-66-14 > RBG-13-66-14. Next base: position 2,011 of record DAOVLG010000358.1, read on the forward strand.
GGCCAGGAGCCTGCCGAAGGGGTCGGAGCACCGCAGGGCGGTCCGTATCCCCAGGGCGATCAGTAGACCGAAGAGGCCCACCACCAGCAGCGATCCGAAGAGGCCGAGCTCCTCGGCCAGAATCGAGAAGATGAAGTCGGTGTGGGCTTCGGGCAGGTAGAAGAGCTTCTGCTGGCTGGCACCGAGTCCTACGCCGGTGAGCTTCCCCGATCCGATCGCCAGCAGGCTCTGCACCGCCTGGTAACCCTCCCCCTTGGCGACCTTCCACGGGTCCAGATAGGCCGTGATCCTCGCCCAGCGGTATGGCTCCAGGTAGACGGTCAGGATCGCCAGGGGGACGAGGACTGCCAGGGTGAGGAGCAGGTGGCGGGTCGGCACTCCGCTGATCCAAAAGATCACGTATCCGGTGGCGAAGAGGAGCGCCGCCGTGGAGAGGTCGGGCTGCAGGAGTACCAGACCCACGACCGGCAGTAGGACCAACAGGGGAGGCAAAAGACCCTGTTTGAAACCGCTGAGCCGGTCCCGTTTCCGACAGAGGGCGTGCGCCAGGTAGAGGATCAGGAAAAGCTTGGCC
>DAOVLG010000042.1 GCA_030631385.1 Candidatus Coatesiibacteriota bacterium
CGACTGGGTAGACAAGACGGAGAAGGGGCTGCTCAACGACCCCATCACGGTTTCGGTCACCGCGGTCGGGGAGTGCTGGGTGGCCGACCGGGTCAACCACGCCTTCGTGCACCTGGACGACGAGGCCGGGGAACTGGGGCGCGTGACGGTGGAAGGCCCCACGCGTTGCGTCGCCTACGACCACGCGAACGGCTATTGCTGGTGCGCCGACGAGGACGGCAACCTGTACGCCTTCGATTCCGGACTGACCGGTGAAAAGACCGCTGCCGACGCCCTCGTCACCGTCCCAGACCTGGGAGTGATCCGCGGTCTGGTGGTGGATCCGGACGGCGATCACATCTGGATCAGCGACATGGAGGGGGATCATGTCTATTGTCTGGATGAGACCGGCGGTGAGGTATTCACGGTTAACGACGTGAACGAACCCTGGGGTCTATCGCTGGACTCCGACGGCAACTGCTGGGTCGCCCAGCGGGGCGGGAGAGGGGCGGTGCTGCTCCTCTCAACCGAGGACGGAGCAGTGCTGGAGAGCTACACGGGTCTCAGCGGACCGTCGGACGTCGCGGCCGAACCGGGGGGCGGGGTCTGGGTCACCCTGGAGACCGGCCATCGGGTGAAGTTCCTGCGGGACGGCGACACCGTTCTGACCGTGGAGGGGTTCTCCTCACCCTCGTCCATCGAGGTGTACGATCCCGAGCTTTGGTAGGGACCGGAGAGGATACCGGGGTTATCCCCTCGCTAAATCATGGGAGTTTGCAACCGCTACACGAGGCAACAACTGTTGCCGTTTTTTCATCCGATCATGACCACTGCACGTTGGTTGGCGGTCCCGGTTTTCGTTGCTATCGGCTGCTCGACGCCGATTGGGAGCGGCGGAGCCGGATTGAACCAGGTCAACGACTGGGCCTATCAGCTCGAGAATCTGGACTCCGAAGAGCTGGCCGCCAGCGCCTTCGACCTGCTGGTCATAGACTACTCCGCCGACGGTGGTGAGAGCGGCGAGTGGACCGCCGGGGAGATCGTTCTCACCGTGGACTACTGCAACGAACAGGCGAACATCGCTTACGCCTACGAGCGTTCCGGGGGCCGTGGGTACGTGCCCTACTACACCGTGGTCGAGCTCGACGAGCTGCGGATCAACCCCGGCCACGAGCCGGACTGATTAAATAGGTGATAAGTGGAAGGTGCTCGTGGGATTAACTTTTCGGTTCATCCCAAGCCCTCATTTTTTGGGAGGTTTTTTTTTAATGTAATTCTACAAGACTTGATATTTCTTTTACTTCGTCATACAATCAAATTGTTGGATGATTTAAAGTAAGATTTGGTACTCAACAGACTTGTATAGTTTAAGTATCAATATGGAGGTGTAGTCATGGCTCTAACGTTCAAGTGCGATAAATGTGGTGCGGAAATTATCACCAAGTTCCTCAAACTGGGTGAGGAGGCCAAGTGTAGGAGTTGTGGGGCGATGGTAAAGGTGCCAGCAAAGGCTACAGGTACCGAGGAGGCACCCGACTGGATCCGGCGCCGTGATGTGCCTACACAACCCGAAAAGGAAGAAGTGCTAGTCGGGTATGTTCCGTGTCCCAAATGTGGAAGTACAAATCTCCATAAGATCAAATGGACATTTTGGGGGGGGGTATTAGGACCATCAATTTTTAATCATGTGAAATGTAACGACTGTGGTATGAAGTTTAATGGCACTACTGGCAAATCTAACACGGGTCCCATCATTTTATATATGATTATTGGTTTTATCCTACTATTTATAATTTTGGCCCTGTGTAATCGGTAGTGTAAATAAACGGCACTTTTTCCTTTCCAAAACCATATTCACACATTTCACATGTTTAACACGACCAAGGATTAATAGAAGTACTTTACTATTATCCAGTTTAACATTAGTCAATAAACTGAATGCGCGTCCTGGACATCAGCCGACCGCTGGAAGAGGCCGTCCCCTGGCCCGGCGAGGGCGGCTTGGAGCGCAGGCTCACCAAGACACACCTGCGTGACGGCTGGGAGACGGCCGAGCTGCGCCTGGGCAGCCACCTGGGCACCCACGTTGACGCCCCGGCCCACCTCTTGCCCGACGGGAAACGTCTCGGTGAGCTGCCGCTCGATTTATTTATCGGTCCCGCCCTGGTCATTGACTGCGGCAATGAGCAAATCGTCAACGGAAAGCTGCTGGGGGCCGCGGAAATCAATCCCGGCGATCGTGTCCTTCTAAAAACGCTGAACTCCGTCCGCTCAACCGATGTTTTTTTCGAGGATTTCGTCTATCCCGACGAGAGCGCCGCTCGGGTTCTCATCGGTCGAGGAATAAGTCTCCTGGGCGTTGACGGGCCGAGTGTTGACGGTTTCAGCACCGAGCCCGTGGCCCATCAGCTGCTCTTCTCCAAAGGCATCCCCATCCTGGAGGGGCTGGACCTCGGCGGAGTCGAAGCCGGCAGGTACACCCTGGTCTGCCTTCCCTTGAGGATCGAAGAGGCCGAGGGCGCCCCCTGCCGGGCGGTGCTTCTCGAGATATAAAGACATCCCTGTTTCCAAAAAAAAGCGGCCCCCTGGGGCCGCCTTTCTTTGATCCGACCGGTTAGAAGTAGATACCGATGTCGGCGATTCCGCCAACCGAGGCCTCGCTGACACCGGAGGCCTCCAAACCGACGAAGGCCACCGTGATCTTCTCAGCGGCGATGGATCCGGCGGCCAGGAAAAAGACGAAAAAGCTTAACAGCAATCTTCGCATTCCCCCTCCTCAAACTGTTCAGGATAAGAAAAGCAAATAATAACGCCGGTATCAAACCGCAAATAGAGGGGGTGCTCCAACCCATCCGCCCGGCGATCAACCAAAAAAGCCGGAACCGATCAACCGGTAGAGGACCCGGCTCAAGAGCAGGGCGAAGAGGCCGCAGAACATCGAGGATTTTAACCAGCGTTGCACCTTCCCCGCCTCCTTTGGTTTGCGAAGGCCGTAGATGCCGATGAAAAGGAGGGGCAGCGCTATCCCGGCGGCGATGGCCAGGGCATCTACCCAGAAGAGGTTGCCGGATAGGTAAAACAGGACCAGGGCCGGCGTCACGGCGAAGGCCACCGAGGAGGCCACGAGCCTGCTCGGTCCGGAACCGAGACGCACCGCCAGAGTCCGAGCTCCGGCCCTAGAATCCCCGGGCAGGTCCTCCACGTCCTTGTAGATTTCCCGGGAGAGGTTTACCAGGAAGGCCAGGGCGGCCATGGGGAGAACGCGGGTCAGTCCGCCCGCTGCCGTGGAACCGTAGGCCAGGGCCAGGGAGGTCATCAACGCCACCGCCAGGTTCCCCAGTAGGCCGGTTGACTTGAGTTTTAGAGCGTAGGCGGCGGAGAGGATAATACAAAAAGGGACGATGAAATAGCCGGGACCTGGACCGAGGAGTGTAAGGCCCACCGCGGCGGCCCAGGCGCAGACGGTAAATACGACGGCGGCTCTGGGGGAGAGGTGTCCGGCGGGGAGGGGACGCTCAGGGCGGTTTATCCGATCTATGGAGAGGTCCAGCCGGTCGTTGAGGGCGTATCCCCCGGCGGCGACGAGACTCAGGGCCACACCGGCGGCGAGGAGCGATCCGAGCCCCCCCCACACCCCAGCCTTGGGACAGGAGCCGGGCGGCAGTGCCAATACGGCGCCGAAGACGACGGCGGCGAAGATCAACGCCATGTTGGTGGGTCGCGCCAGCCTGATGAACGCCTTGATCGTCGTAACCACGGTGTTATCCACTTAGAGGAGGTGTCGCAACTTGAGGAAAAGTCCAGGGGCTCCTCGCAGGGCGTAGCCTATTATCCGTAAGGGAGAGACCTCCCCCAGCTCATCCTTCGCCACCCCGGCGGCGAGGGCAGCCACGGCCTGGTCAACCTCTCCATCGGTGAGGCTCATGACCAGGGTCTGGAACTTGTAGAGCTGGCGGTGCTCCCTCCTGTGCCGCGCCTGCCAGTGCTTCTCGTAGCGCGTGAGAGCCTTGGCCGTCGGTTCCACACCGCTTAGCAAGACCTCGGCCGCGGTCTCACCGGCCAGCCGACCGGCCTCCAGGGACCAGTTGATCCCGGCGCCGGAGAAGGGATCCACCTGGCGCGCGGCGTCGCCCACCAGCATGCAGCCCTCGCCGACGAAACCCCGGGGGGGCGGGGCCGTGGGAACGCAACCGTGGACCTCCTCCAGGATGGATACCTCGGGAAAGTTATCGGTCAGGAAATCACGCAGATACCCCCGGGCCGGTTTGGGGTGTCCGGCGGCAGGAATCCCCAGGCCTACGTTCGCCAACCCCCTACCCTTGGGAAATAGCCAGGCGTACCCCCCAGGTGCGACATTGGAGCCGAGAAAGAAGTAGACGGTCTCCTCCTCCACCCATCCGGGCAGCCCGGCGGCCAGCACCTGTGCCCCGGAGTGGACGTCGGCCAGAGGCAGGGGTCCGGTTAAACCGGCCCACCGGCCAACCAGCCCCTCCACACCGTCGGCGCCGATGAGAACCGGCGCACCCACCGTCTCCTCCCGGTCAAGCCGGCGTACCCTGACACGCCATTCGCCGCCGACCCGCTCGGCGTCGAGCGCCTGGGTCTTGACCCACAGCTCGGCACCGGCCTCGGCGGCCCGTTCGGCGAGGTAGAGATCAAACAGCTTCCGTTCGAGAACCCAGCCGGCGCCCTCCTTTTTCACACTTGCCCGGTTGCCGCCCGGCGAAACGGTGATCCCGCCGTTGATGTGGGCGGCTCGGTAGGGCTCACTCAGGTCACCCCCGGGGCCATCCGGGAAGAGTATCCCATCGCCACCCAACTCCATAGCGAAGCCGTCGTGACCCACCGCCTCGGCGCAGCGCACCGGGAGGCCTACCTGCTGGCGCTTCTCTACCAGGAGCACGCTCAGGCCGGAACGCACCGCGTGATAGGCGGCGCTGGAACCGGCGGGACCGGCACCAACGACGATCAGGTCGTACCGCATGGGTGCACCCACCGGGATAATCCGAGCGACGATACTGAATGAAGTTTAACAAAAGGCGAGGCGGAATGCCTCGCCTTACCGGGTAAGGCGTACAACGCCTAGTAGTTCATGGCCTTGATCTGACCCCAGCTCGTTTCCTCGACCCGGGTCTGCCACTCGCCCAGGTCCACCCGGGCGGACTGGATGACCTGCTTGGTCTGGAAGTTCTGGACGATGACGTAGCCGAGCACATCATCCAGCTTCCAGAGCGAGTCAACATCGAACTCCTGGGTCCAGTAATGCACCCCCTCGTTGTCGGGGAGCAGCCAGCCGGGATAATCGGGCTCGGTGATGCGCATGGTGTAGTTGTAATGCCGTCCGCCGGCGCTCAGGTCGTTCTCAACGATGATGAAGTAGGCGCGGTAGTAGCCGTCCGGAACGGTGTCGGTCCACTCGAAGCGGGCGCTCAAATAACCGTCGTTACCGGTGATGTTCCCGTCCAGCACGATCTCCATCGGGCTGGACACGTTGATGCGCTGGGCCACGTACGCCGCGGCGGCGCTCCAATGGACCTGGATGCCGTCCACATAGCAATCGGGAACGAAGGATACCCCGTAATGGGACCGCCGGTTGTTCTGATCGGTCGGGTTGTACAGATAGAAGGGGTCGCTACGACCGGGCCAGTTCATATGCCAAACGCAGAGGATCATGTCATCGTGGTACTGCGCGTCAATGGACTCCCACGCCGCGTCTGCCGAGGGGCAGGAGGGGCAGGTGTAGTTGGTGAAGCCCTCGAGGACCACCAAGCGCTGGCTGGCGGAGCCCAAGGCTGCGAGTACCAAAAGGAACACCGTAACCTTCCTCATATTTCTCCTTCAACTGGGGTTGATTTGTCCACGGATTATCGAAATATCCTGCGAAGCTTGTTACATCAAAAATTAGACCGCGTCAAGGCCTCTCGCCAACGGACTCCAAGAGCTCCGGCAGCAGCCCCTCTACGAGTTTGAGCTCCTCCCGGGCGGTGCGGTAGGTGTCCAGAAGCGCCCGGACCTGAGCCTGACGCCCGTCAATATCCACCTCGCCGGCCTCGTGGTCGGCTACCAGTCCTGTGTAGGCACCCTTTACCTCGAAGAGGATGTCGGCGGCGCCGATGGCGGCCTCATAGGCAATCTCCCTCTTGGCGCCCAGGTCGGCCAGGCTCTCCGTCGGCGCGGTGAAGTTGAACAGGCGAAGCTCTTCAACCACCCCCTCGATCTCCCCCAGCAGTTCTTCGTCCACGGGAACGGTCATGCCCAGATCATCGGTTCGGGCGAGAAGCTCCTCCACCCTCTCCGAGGAGAGTGTACCGAGCAGCTCCTCCAAGAGTAGATCGTAGGGTCGGCAGTCGTTCAGGTAGTTGGCCTCCGCGCCGGACTCCTCGATCTCTTCGTGCTGGCAACCCGGAGCGATGAGTCCGAGAATCACCAGCAATAGGACGATCCATCTTCGCACGGTAAGCTCCTCAAGGGAAAGGGTTAACGACTTCATTAAAAACCCTCAGGTGGTCCTCCGCCACGTCGTCCCAGCTCCGTCGGGTTCTCTCAAAGCCCAGGCGCCGGATACTTTCCACGTAGGGGGGATCCTCGAGCACCCGGCGCAAGGCACGGCGGACGTCCTCCACCGACGACGGATCGCAGTAGCTGGCGGCATCACCGGCGACCTCGGGCAGCGCCCCCGCGCGGGCCAGTACGGCGGGACAACCGCAAGCCAGCGCCTCGATGGCCGGGAGACCGTAGCCCTCCTCGAAGGAGGGGAATAAAAGCGCCGCGGCACCCGAGTAGAGGGCGGGTATCTCTTCAGCTTCCAGGTATCCCAGGTATCGGACCCGGTCACCGAGAGGAACGCTCAACTCCTCTTCTCCGGGGCGGGGACCGCCGCTCACCGCCAGGTCGAGATCGAACTCCTCCAACAGGCCCCGGGGCGCACCGAAGATCGCCGGTGGATTTTTCCGAGGAACACGGGAGCCGAGGTGGAGGATATACCCTTTGGGTCTCAGACCGAAACGCCCGCAGACCTCCTCCACCTCTTCTGACGGACGCGGCCCGCATCCCGCGGGTGGCGCCAGAGGTATGACCCGGATCCTTTCCTGGGGGACCGGGAAGTACTCCCGAATCCCCCGGGCTGAGTGACGGCTGGGGGTCACGATGGCGGCGGCCCGGGAGATCTCGCGGGTAAGCTTCCGGCGCCGGTCCCTGGCGTAGCCCATCTGCGGCGCCACGTCGTGCAGGGTTAAAACGGCGGGCAGCGGACCGTGGTAGAGCAAGCGATTGGCCGGACCGTGCCAGAGATCGGCCTCCACACCCCCGCGCTGCCTATGGAAAAAGGTTCGGCAGAGGGGGGAGCCCCAGCGCTCAAGCCGTTCGGGGATCGGCCCGTTACCCCTCCGGCGGTAAAGACTCAGCTCAATCCCAGGATTCCTCGAGAGGGCGCCGAGCAGCTCGTCGGCGTAGCGACCCATCCCCGCTGGCCGGGGGCGAAGCGCCTCGCTTGCGTCAAAGGCCAGGCGGAGGGGCATGAGTCAAAATATGAAACACCCGGTAAAAACCGGAGGAGTTGCACGTCACACAAGGTAACAAAACGACGACCATTCCACTCAAACGCGCCGACAGCCATCCCTTAGGGCCGCTCCAATTCCTCAATCTCAGTATAACACGCGCGGCCCGTTTGAACAATCCCGACCGATGAGGCCCGCCTTGTGGTGGGTTTGGAGCTCTGGTAAGATAGAGTTGTCCTATACCCCGTCGGAGCATTCCATGAAGAAACGCCTTACACGACCATCAGCCCTCTTCTTCTGTGTTCTTCTGATCGCGGGCTGTGGCGGGAGGGAATCGAAGCTCGAGGAAGCGGAGCGTTACCACGAGGAGATGGACGAACCGGACCGGGACGTGCTCCTGTTGACCGAGCAGATCCGCCGTTGGGCCGACGAAACCGCTGAACTGGAACCCTCCCGGTTCACCGTGGAGGTTCCCGCTCTAATCCGCCGGGCCCGCACCTACCAGGAGAAGGTCTACGAATTCGGCGACTTCTTCGACAGCGCCCACTTCGAAACCGAGGAGATAGAGGAGTTTCAAAACCACAAGATCGAACTCCTCGCCCTCCTGCAGGAGGCCCTCCAGTCTTTCATTGATGATTTCTTCAAGGTGTACCGCTTCTCCACCGAGGACGAAGACGCCCTGCCGGGCTACCATGCCGAGTGGATCCAGCTCTCCTGCAACAACTTCATCGAAGCCGTGGAGGGGATCGAGGGTGAGTTCACCCGGGGGCGCCGGAAGCTCCTCTCCCGTTTCATCTTTTTCGGGGAGCGCTAGGGATGCCTCGACCCGCCTTGGGCACGCTGGCCGTAAGCCTGGTCTTCCTCTACGGGTGCGCGGAGAGCACCTACGACCAACTGGCGCAGTATAAAAACGAGGCCACGCCGGCCGACGCCCTGCTCCAGGAATGCCTCGACACCTACGCTGGAAGACGGATCAGGATCGGCGAGGGGTATGGTTACCGCCTCCCCTTTGAATCGGGGGAAGTCCAACGGTTACTGAAGAGGGTACGAGAGGCGACGGAGGAGCTGAGGGGGATCGAACCGCCCGATGCCGCCCTGGACCTCGCCCGGGACAAAATCGCAGCCGCCGAGAGCGTGTGCGACGCCTTTGAGGCTCTCGATGACGTAACCCGGGGCTGGGAGGAAATACTGCCGACGGGGGTTCCTTCGCCCGATGACACCGACCTGGGAGAACTCTCCCCCGAAGAGGTCGAGCGATGGCGGGCGGACATGGCCCGTGTCAACAGAACCTTTGAGCGGGCCGAGGCGGCCTTGAACGACGCCGCCCTGGCACTGGGTGCGGCCATCCTCCGCACCCACGACGAGAAATAGGCGGGGTACCCATGCGCTATCGGTTACTGGGTTTGGAGTCCACCTCCCTCTTCCGGTTTGTCTTCCTGGGTCTCTGGATAGCCCTGGGAGGACTGGGGCTGATCGGTTACGCGGTTTACCTGATCGGCTCCATCGAGTCGGGCCTGGTGGAAGATGAATTCCTGGCGGTGCTCTTCGGTTGTCTCCTGGGGCCTCCCCTAATGTCCCTCGCCGTCGCCGGTTTCAGCGTTTTGGGCAACCGGATCTACATAAGGCTTCTGCGCAGACTACCACCCGTAATCGTCGAGATGGAGAAAGTCAACGGTCCGGTCGTCCCCCCAGCCCAGGAGGGACGCGCCACGCGCGTTCCGAACGGGATACCCTAGGGGACGGGTTGGATGACGGCAGCCGTATGGTCCCTCCTCGGTCTCATCGTCTTCATCTACCTCGGGTACCCCCTCCTCATCGGGCTCATCGGCATCATCCGGCAGCGCCGGCCTAAAGCCGATCCAGACAACCTTCCCACCCTCGCCCTCCTCATACCCGCCCACAACGAGGCGGCCGTCATCGGCCGGAAGCTCGCCAACGTCCTGGAGAGCGATTACCCCCCCGAGCGGTTGCAGGTCATCGTTATCTCCGACGCCTCCGACGACGGCACCGACGGGATCGTCGAGGGA
>DAOVLG010000521.1 GCA_030631385.1 Candidatus Coatesiibacteriota bacterium
ACCGGCTTGGTCAGGTTGGCTTCGATGAACTCGGCCGCCTCCTCCTCGTCGGTTCCGCCGATCTCGCCGATCATCACCACCCCGGCGGTCTCGGGATCGGCCTCGAAGGCCTCCAGGGCGTCAATGAAGTTGGTGCCGATGATCGGGTCGCCGCCGATCCCCATGCAGGTTGACTGACCCAGCCCCGCGCCGGTCAGGGACCACACCACCTCGTAGGTCAGCGTCCCCGAGCGGCTCACCAGCCCGACGTTCCCGGGCCGGTGGATCCGCCCCGGCATGATGCCGACCTTGGCCTTCCCCGGCGAGATTATCCCCGGACAGTTCGGGCCGATGAAGCGGATGCCCCGGGCCCGGTAGTAGTGGTACGCGCGCAGGACGTCCAGGGTGGGGATGCCCTCGGAGATGCAGACGGCGAGCCTTATTCCGGCGTCGGCGGCCTCGAAGAGGGCGTCGGCGGCGAAGCGCGCCGGGACGTAGATCACGCTGGTATCGGCGCCCGTTTTTTCAACGGCCTCGGCCACGGTGTCGAAGACCGGGATGCCGTGGACCTCCTGACCGCCTTTACCGGGTGTTACACCGGCGACGACCTTCGTGCCGTAATCGGCCATCTGTTTGGTATGGAAGGAGCCGTCGCGCCCGGTGATCCCCTGCACGACCACCCGGGTGTTCTGGTCAACGAATACGCTCATCGTCCCTCCAAGATCGGGCCGGGCCCGCTTTTATTATCTACCCCTTCGCGGCCTGAACCACCTGTCGGACCGCCTCGTCCAGGTCCACCCCGGCGGTGATATGAGCCTCGGCCAGCATCGCCCGCCCCGCGTCTTCGTTGGTCCCGGTCAGCCGGACGACCAGCGGTATCTCCAGCGGCCTCCGCTCCAGCGCCTGCAACAGGCCCGTGGCGATGTCGTCGCAGCGGGTGATACCGCCGAATATGTTCAAGAGGATCGCCTTCACGTTGGAGTCCGAGGTGATGATCTCCATGGCGGTGAGGACCTTGTTCGGGTTGGAGGAGCCGCCCACGTCGAGGAAGTTGGCCGGCTCGGAGCCGAAGTGTTTGATCAGGTCCATGGTGGTCATGGCGAGACCGGCGCCGTTGACGATGCAGCCCACGTCCCCCGAAAGCTTGACGTAGGAGAGGCCCGCCTCCTTGGCCTGGAGCTCACGCTCGTCCTCGGAGGTGAGGTCTCGCATCTTCTCCACGCCGGGCTGGCGAAAAAGGGCGTTGTCGTCGAAGTTGATCTTGGCATCTATGGCCACCGTCCGGCCGTCACCGGTGATCACCAGAGGATTGATCTCGGCCAGCGAG
>DAOVLG010000485.1 GCA_030631385.1 Candidatus Coatesiibacteriota bacterium
CCTGGGTAATCTGCTCTACCTGATCCTCGGCCGCCGGCGGCGCATCGCCAAGAAAAATCTGCGCGAGCGGTTGGGCGTGGATCGGCGGACGGCGGCCCGCATCGCCCGACGCAACTTCGTCCGCATCACCCAGAACATCGTGGACTTCCTCCGGCTGCCCTACTTCACCAGAAAGCGGCGGCGGAGGTGGATGACCGTCGAGGGTACGGAGCACCTGCGCGCGGCCCTGGAGAAAAACAGGGGAGTTATCCTGGCCTCGGCCCACGCGGGACCCTGGGAACTCACCTCGGCCTTCCTCTCCGCCGAGGTGGCCCCCGGAGCCGCCCTGGCCTTCCGCCAGCACAACCAGCTCGTGGACGATTTTCTGAACAAGATGCGCGCCAAGGCCGGCCTGGAGGTCATCTTCGTGGACCGGGAGCTGCGCCCGGTCATCCGCGCGCTGAGGGGGAACCGGATACTCTACATGCTGGTTGACCAGGACGCCGGCCCCGGGGGCGAGTTCATCGAGTTATTCGGCGCCCCGGCCAGCTTCCACCGCGGGATGGCCTACTTCGCCTACAAGCTGGGTGTGCCGGTCTGCTTCGGCTTCGCCCGCCGGGGCGAGGGTGGACGACTCCACGCCGAGATCCACCCGCCGATCAGCACCGGCCGCTCCGCCGACGAGGATACGGAGATCCGCCGGATCACCGTCGAGTACGCCCGCGCCCTGGAGGACTGGGTGCGCGCTTACCCCGCCGACTGGTACTGGCTGCACCGCCGCTGGAAAACCCGGCCACCCTTGTAAAGGCGTCCGGTTGGCGGTAGAATACCCCCCAACACTCCCGCCGGACCTTTCGATCCGGTGAGAAAACCGGGATCGGCACCATGAATCTATCCGAAGCGATCGAGAAGAAAGCCATCTTGCTGGAACTGAAGGCCGGAAGTAAAGGTGAGCTTCTGGATGCCTTGACCAAGGCGGTGGGCCGCTCCAGCCGGGTCAAGGATCCCGCCGCCGCCCGCGGGGCCATCCTCGAACGGGAGAAGCTCTCCTCCACCGGGATGGGTTACGGGGTAGCCATGCCCCACGCCCGCTTGAAATCGGTCACCTTCCCCGTCCTGGGTTTCGCCCGCCTGACCGAGGGGGTGGACTTCGGGTCGGTTGACTCACGTCCGGTCAGGCTCGTCTTCCTCCTCCTCACCCCCTCCACCAACCCCGAGCTTAACGTCCAGCTCCTGGGCAAGCTATCCCGCATCTGCGGGCAGGAGGAGAACCGCCGCCGGCTGCTCGAGATCGAGAAGACCGGCGACCTCCTCGCCTTCATCCGGGAGTCCGACGCCGAGAACGGCATCCCTGGGTAATGAGCTTCACCCTCATCAGCTCCCTGATCGTCTTCGCCTTCGTTTACATCTCCGTGATAACCGACCGCCTGGACCGCACCAAGGCGGCCTTTTTCGGCGGGATGCTGCTGATACTGATCGGGGTGCTGAAGTTCGAGACGGCGATCGTCCACTACATTGACTGGGAGACGATCGGGCTCCTCGCCGGGATGATGGTGATCGCGGGGATCATCGCCGACACGGGTATCTTCCAGTACGTGGCGCTCAAGGCGGTGCGCTGGACCAAGGGCCGCTACCTGCTGCTGGTGATCTCACTCAGCGTGATCACCGCGGTCTTCAGCGC
>DAOVLG010000193.1 GCA_030631385.1 Candidatus Coatesiibacteriota bacterium
ACGGTGGTCTTCCTGGACGGGATCGGGCCCTTCCGTCTCCCCTCGCCGAGGTTGGCCAGGGTGTGGGGTGGTGTGGCCGTTGTCAGACCGTCCGGGGTCAACAGTGGGGGGTCGGCGGTCTTCCGTTCGTACTCGCTCCGGACGAGGTTGTTGAAGTCCAGCCGGGTTCTGATAAATTGGCCGTAGTCGTCAAAGACTACCAGGGGTTCCGTCACCATGTAATCCAGCGGTCCCTCGAGTTCGGGGTAAAATTTACCCCCGAAGTACTCGACACCATCGAAGTAAGGCTCACGGGCAAAGAGGCCCTCCAGCCGGGCGCGCAGCTCACCACGCTCGAGGGGCCCGAGCAACCTTTGGATCGTTTCGGTCTCGATCACCACCTCGCGGAGGGGGAGGACCCTCAGCGACTCGATCCCCTTCGTTGTGCGCTGGCTGCTCGGGTCGAAGCGGCGAAGGATCTCGACGTAATCGCCGAAGTACTCGATACGCACCGGCTCCTCGATACCGGGGGGATAGAGGTCGAAGAGTCCGCCTCGGCGGGCGAACTCGCCGGGGGACTCGACGAGAGGAACCCTTCTGTAGCCCAGGGTGGCCAGGCGCTGGCTCAGGGTCTCGGGGGGGAGCTCCAGGTCGGGTTTGATTAGGAAGACGTGGTCCAGGAGTACACTTTTCGGCAGCGTTTTGCGGAAAAGCGCCGCCGGGGTCGTGACCAGAACGCCCTGAAAACCTGCGGCAAGTCCGTACAACACCTCCAGACGGTCTGCGGAGGTTTGGCGCTCCGGTGAGTGGAGCTCGTAGGGGAGAAGCTCCCAGTCCGGTAGATACAGGGTGTTTTCGATGAATGATCCCAGGCTGGCCGTCAATCCCTCAGCCGCCTCGCCGTCGTCGGTCACGAAAAGGATGGCACTTTCGGGCAGGTATTTTGCTAAACCGGCGACCAGGAACACCTTTGCCCCGGCTGGAAGACCCGTGAGGTCCAACGTCGGAGCAGACTCACGCCCGAGCCGCTCGCAGAGCTTGCGTAGCGGTGGATGCTCCCTGAAATACCGAAGCAGGCGGTCGAGGGGGGGCATGGTTCCTCCGACGGTAAAGCGGAAGAAAGCTTAGCAAAGGCCCGGGTGGGTGACAAGCTACCGATTGCCCCCCGGCCAAGGGTAGTGGTATCCTCTTGTTTTTGGTAGCGCTTGAATCCTTGGAGGGTGGATGAACCTGGCGGAGTGGTGGCCCTGGGCTTTGTTGGCGTCGGTAGGGGCCACGGCGCTGGTCGCTCTTCTCTACCGCCGACCCGACCTGAAGCCGGGCTGGAGGGTTGTCTTCGTCGGGCTCCGGGGCGTTGCCCTTACCCTGATCGCCCTCCTTTTCGCCGATCTGGCCTGTCAAACCGAGATTTATCTCCAATCTCCGACCGCCGGGTTAATCATTGATGACAGCGCCAGCATGTCCCTGGCCGATTCCGCTGGGCGTACCCGCGAGTCGTACGCCCGGGAGCTGGCCGAGGGCATCCGAAGTGCCCATCCCGAGCTCGACTGGGTGATCTATGAGCTGGGCGGCCTTTCCGAGATTGGTTCAGCCGACGCCGTCGGTGCGCTCGCTTCCCGGCGACCGGACACCTCGGCTGTCGTCGTGGTCGGGGACGGAGGCGGGAAAACCCTCGTCACGGGGACTCCTCTCCCCTTCCCGGTTCATGCACTCCTCGCCGGGAAGGAGTCGGACTTCGATGTTGTCTTGGAGACGCCGCGCGGGCCCCGGCTGACCCTGGTGGGGAAGCCGGCCCTGTTTCTTTCAGAAATTCGCCTGGCCGGCCGGGGACCCGCTGAAACGTCTGTTCGTGCAAGGGCCAGGGAGGTATTCGGCGCACGGAGCGAGGTTGAGCTGGACGTGGCCGAGGTGGATCTGTCCGAGAGCGCGGCCGTTGCCGAATTCCGTTTCACCCCCCCCAGGGAAGGGTGGTGGCTGATCGAGTTTGAGACACCTCCCTTGGAGGCCGAGGCCACACCGGCTAACAACGAAAGAAGGTTACTCATCAACGTCCGCCGGGGAGAATTGACGGCCTTGGTGCTGGCCGGTGAGCCCGGACCTGAATCCTGTTTTCTCTACCGTTCCTTACAGCGGCTGGCCGGTGTAGAGGCGGAACTTCTGTACCGGCGTCCGGACGGGATTTTTTACGATCCCGATGGGAACAACAAGACGCCGGACCTGGCCTCTCCGGACGCCCTTTTCCTGGTGGATTTCGTTCCCCAGGGGGCCGTTCTAGGTGGGATTTCAAGGCGGGTCGCCGACGGAAGGGGCGTGGGGTTGATTCTGGGAAGGCCGGGACTGTGCGTTCCTCCGGACAGCGCCATTTGGGAGATCTTTCTCATCGGCAGGCGGGGTGGTGATCTACGGCTCGTTGAGGGGCAGTCGCGGGTCGTACAGGTGAGGGGACAGCCATTCGGTGAAATCGTTGACGCCGATCTACCGGCCCTCGTCACCTATCCTGAGGGAGTGAAGTCCGTGGGTGGGACGGGGTTGATTTTGGCCAATCCGGCCGGCCGGCGGGTTCCCGGGGCCATCCTCGCTTCGTCCGGCGCACCGAGGCTGTTGATGCTGGGGCGTGGCTGGTGGAGGTGGGGTTTCTCCACTCAGGAGGTGGGTGGGAGCAGCCTGTACGACGATCTGGTGGCCGACATCTTTGCCTACCTCTCATCGCCGCCGTCCGACGACCGTCTCACCCTTTCCCTCGATAGGCGCCGTTCTACGGTGGGACAACCGGTCGGTATCGAGATAACCGGCGGAGGGGACGGCGAACCGGCGTGTTCAATCCGCAGCCTGGAGGATGGGACGGAGTTTGGGGTGGAGTTGAGCCGGGCGGGGGAGGGGAGTTGGCGCGGCGGGCACGCCTTCGGGGAGGTGGGCACGTACATCGTGCGCGCGGAGTTGGACGGGCTCGTCGCCGAGGAGCCGCTGATCGTCGAGCCCGATTTTTCCGAGTTCACCGATCTCGCCCCCGATAGAACGTTCCTGGCCCGCCTGGCGTCGGTGAGCGGCGGCCGGTTGCTCGCGGGCCCGAAGGACGAGTTGCCCCTCGGTCCCGGCGCCGCCCTGAAGCAGGTGGAACGGAGACCCCTCCGGGCCAGCCCCTGGCTACTGGGGGCCTTGATCCTGGTTATCGCGGGCGAGTGGTTCCTGCGCCGCCGACAGAACCTGCGGTGAATTTGGATTGACTACTGTACCCAAAATGGGTACGATCGTACCCAAATTGGGTGCGTTTGTTCGGCTTCTTGTGAACCCATAATGGGTGTGCATGCACCCGTATTAGGTGCAATACTATGGAGAAGATCAGCGAAGTCTTGTTTGGAAAAACAAGAAGATCGATCCTTACACTGCTGCTTATCCATTCAACCGAGGAATACTACTATCGTCAGATCGTCGAATACGTTGGTATGGGTCAGGGAACCGTTTTGCGCGAGTTAAAAAAGCTTAGTTCGGCTAGCATATTGACGCGAAGGAAGGACGGAAGACAAATTTATTACAAGGCAAACCATAATAGTCCTATCTTCAAGGAGTTGAAATCTATAATTATCAAAACGACTGGATTGACTGATACTATTCGAGATGCTTTGCAATCATTACACATTTCGCTTGCCTTTATCTTCGGATCCTACGCCCTTGGGACGGAAACCGTCGAGAGCGATGTTGACGTAATGATTATCGGCGATGTTGAATACGATGAAGTAATTAGTCGTTTGTGGAAGGTGGGAAAAACGATTGAACGTGAACTTAATCCAGTTATATACAGCCTGTTTGATTTAAAAAAGAAACTTAATACGAGTGACCACTTTATAAAACAGGTCCTGAATTCGGAAAAGATTTATCTGTTTGGAGGGGAAGATGACCTTAGAAGACTTATCAGCTAGTGGTCAAATCCGGAGGCATCGAACAAGTAGTAAAGAAATTACAGATTATCTATCTCTAATTGAGCGAGACCTGAGGGAATGCGAAACAAAAGGCCTGGGATTAGACTGGCGTTTCTCCATAGCTTTTAACGCGATCCTACAGGTGGCGAACGCAGCTTTAGCCGCGGTGGGATATAGGACCGGTCGTAAGGCCCATCAGGCAACCGCGATTGAATCGCTGCAATGTACCTTGGACTTAGATAAAAAAACATACAGATTGCTGGATACATTTAGGACAAAAAGAAACGTAGCCAGATATGACATGACCGGTACGATTTCGGAGGAGGATGTCCATCGAATGATCATGGTGGCGAACGATCTGTTCAGATCATTAGTCTGTTGGCTGAAGGATAATCACCCTCATTTGATGTCCTGAGATTCAATACTAACAGGGGTCGGCCCGGGCCGACCCTTTTTGTTTATTTGACCGTTGGTGATCAGACCTTCTCCTCAAGCTCCTTCAAGAATTTCGGCAGGAACTCCTCCAGGAACTCGGGGCGGATGCGCTTGAGCTCCGCCTTGGGCAGCGTCGCCAACAGGCGCCAGCCCAGGTCCAACGTATCGAAGATGTTGCGGTCCTCCTGTTCGTCCTGGCCGATGTAGCGCCGCTCGAACTCCTCGGCAAAGGTGAAGAATACCTTATCTATCTCCGAGAGGGCCGCCTCGCCGAGAATCACCGCCAGTTCCTGGGCCTCCTTGCCCCGGGCGTAGCCGGCGAAGAGCTGGTTGAACACGTCGGCGTGATCCTTACGGGTCCGTCCCTCGCCGATCCCCTTGTCCTTCAGGCGCGAGAGGGACTGCATGACGTCCACCGGTGGGTAGATGCCTCTCTTGTGCATGGCCCGGGACAGGATGAGCTGTCCCTCGGTGATGTAGCCGGTGAGGTC
>DAOVLG010000355.1 GCA_030631385.1 Candidatus Coatesiibacteriota bacterium
GGTCAACTGGGTCTGGTTGCTCCCGTCGGCGTCCATCACGAAGATTTCCCAGTCTCCGTCGCGGTAGGAGCTGAAGGCGATGTGGCCGCCGTCGGCGCTCCAGGCGGGAGAGTAGTCCCAGTCGTCGTTGAATGTCAACCGGGTCTGGTTGCTCCCGTCGGTGTCCATGACGAAGATTTCATCTTCCCCATCGCGGTCTGAGACAAAGGCGATGCGGCCGCCGTCCGGACTCCAGGCGGGATTATAGCCACCATTAAAAGTCAACTGGGTCTGGTTGCGCCCGTCGGCGTCCATTACGAAGATCTCGTAGTCCCCGTCGCGGTTGGAGGAGAAGGCGATGTGGCGGCCGTCCGGACTCCAGGCGGGAGACCAGTCCGCGTCGTCGTTGAAGGTCAACTGGGTCTGGTTGCTCCCGTCGGCGTCCATCACGAAGATTTCCCAGTCTCCGTCGCGGTCGGAGTCGAAGGCGATGCGACCGCCGTCCGGACTCCAGGCGGGAACGTAGTCATCACTACTATTAAAGGTCAACTGGGTTTGGTTGCGCCCGTCGGCGTCCATGACGAAGATTTCCCAGTCCCCGTCGCGGTCGGAGTAGAAGGCTATGCGGCGGCCGTCTGGACTCCAGACGGGTGATAAGTCTTTGCTACTATTGAAGGTCAACTGGGTCTGGTTGCGCCCGTCGGCGTCCATGACGAAGATTTCCCAGTCCCCGTCGCGGTCGGAGTCAAAGGCGATGCGGCCGGTTAAGTCTCCGTCCCCATCCCCGTCGCCATCCCCTTCACCCTCTGTTGTCATAGATGTGCACCCGATCAAGAAACCTAGGAGAAGTACACAGATTAGTAAGACGGTTCTCATTTCCCTGCCTCCAAACTAGAAAAACCCCAAATCATTTAAACATTAACGGAAAAATCGAGAAAGAGAGCTAGTCGGACTCTCCTGTTATCTCCAAGTGTACTGATGTCAGCTTATTACAGCTCGGCGGATTTGTGCCGCGCCGCGTGGCACTGGACGTTGACCGCCGCCGGGAGGCTGGCGATGTGGCAGGGGTAGGTCTCGATGGCCAGCCAGAGGGAGGTGGTCCGGCCGCCGAGCCCCTGGGGCCCCACGCCGAGTCGGTTGATCTCGTCCAGCCACTGCTTCTCCAGACCGGCGTAGAAGGGGTCCGAGTTGTACTCGCCCACGGTGCGCAGGGTGGCCGTCTTGGCCAGGATGGCGCACTTCTCGAAGTCGCCGCCGATCCCCACGCCGATGATCGTGGGTGGGCAGGGGTTGGGCCCGGCCTCGTCCACCGTCCGGAGGACGAAGCGCCGGACGCCCTCCACCCCGTCGGCGGGCTTGAGCATGATCGCCCGGCTCATGTTCTCACAGCCGCCGCCCTTGGGCTCGAAGTGGATATTAAAGGTATCGCCGGGGACGATGTCGTAGTGGATGACCGGCGGGGTATTGTCGCCGGTGTTCTTGCGCCTCAAGGGGTCCTCCACGATGGACTTGCGCAGGTAGCCGTCGGAGTAGCCCCGGCGCACGCCCTCGGCGACGGCCTCGGAGAGCTGACCACCGGTGATCCGAACCTCCTGGCCCAAGGTGATGAAGAACACGGCGTAGCCCGTGTCCTGACAGATGGCCACCTCCTCCTCCCGGGCGATCTCGGCGTTTTTTATGATCACGTCGAGGACGTCGCGGGCGACGGGGGAGGGCTCCTCGGCGCGGAAATCGCGGAGCGCCTTCTCCACGTCCTCGGGCAGGTAAAAGGCGGCGTCGAGGCAGAGCCGCCTGACCGCGGCGGTAATATCTTTTACGTCTATCTCTCGCATCTTTCTTTTCTGTGCTGTGGTTACCGGGTAAGTGTACTTAAGGGCGGCGGCGAGGTAAAGGGGGTTACAGTTGCTTTAGGATGGTCCACATCCTTGCGGTCAGGGTGGGGCTCAGTTCCTTTTTCTGGCCGAAGTCGGTCCCCTTCCAAGCCATGAAGATGCTCTGGGGGGTGAAGCGCCCCATCTCACCGACGGTTTCCAGGACCCGCCGGGCCATTTCACCGGTACGGGGGTCTTCCCGCCCGGCATCTACCGTCACCAGAATCGAGAGCACGCCGGCAACGTCGTACCAGGCGTGGGGGTAGCGTAAACGCCAAAGTTTCCGGCCGGCACCGAACATGAAGAGCTTGTGGTCGCAGGCGAAGGCCAGGTGTTTATGAACGGTATCCACCCCAGCGGCCATGGCGGGGCAACCGGCTAGATCCGGGTAGAGGGCCAGGGCGTAGAGTGCATCCAGGATGTCCATGGGACACGGGTCCCCCTTCCGGCCCGGCCCGCGTGCGAACCCCTCCAGCCTGTGCACGCATCCCCATCCGTCCCCCTGGGCCAGCCCGGCGATAGTCTCGGCGGCCCGGCGGACCCGCCGATCATCGGCCATCCCAGTACGTGCCGCCAGACCAACGTAGAGCGGCGCGGCGCACATTATCCAACCCGGGATCGGCTCCGGCAGCTTGTACCCGCTCTGCAGAGTCAGAGGGAGACCGTCGGTCGTATCACCGGAGAAGATTCTTTCGAGAACCCCCCGAATCCGGTCCTCCACGGTCCCGCCGCCCAGCTCCCA
>DAOVLG010000180.1 GCA_030631385.1 Candidatus Coatesiibacteriota bacterium
CAGGGTGACCACGGCGTCGTAGCCTTCGGCCAGAGCGTACTCGAAGCCCCGGCGGAGGGCGTAGCCCTTGCCGTGGTTGGGCGGGGGGAGGTTCAGGACGATGGCCCCGGCCTCGGCGGCAACCCGCCCGGTATCATCCTCCGAGGCGTCGTTGACCACCAGGATATCGGGCAGGTGCTCGAGGGTGCGGTGGATGACCGGGGCGATGCGCGGCGCCTCGTTGTAGGCTCCGATGACGGCGAGGATCTTGGTCATTGGCCCTCCCCGTTTTGGGGAGGTATACTCATGGGATAGTTTAGCACGTTCGGATCGTTGTGGTGGTTGAATTCGAACGACTTCCCGCTGATGAAAAGATGCTCGTTTGCCACCATGTTTGCGTTCTATATGCGTGCGACCGGGGATGGCCGCCCCTGCTGAGGCAAGGGGTTGAAACCCCTTGTCTTCCCCTATTCGCGAACGGCATCGGGATTACAAACGTAGCCCGCATCAACCTATCGTTCCATACACCGGCAGCAAACGGCGGTAATCTACGAATTTCGGTTGGATCTCATATTCCAAGTATAGCACGTCAAAGGGAGCCGGGCGTCCGGCTCCCCGTTGTGTTCGCAGGTCCCTACGGGTGCAGGACGATCTTTCCGCTTTTACCCGAGGCCATCAACTCGAAGGCCTCGGCGTATTTCTCCAATGGGAAGGTGTGCGTGATGGCGCAGGAGATGTCCAACACCCCCGAGGCCAGGAGCCGCTTGGTCTTGTACCAGGTGGTGTACATCCGTCGTCCGACGATGCCGTATATGCGTGCGTTCTTGAAGATCACGCCGTCGTTCAGGTCCACCTTCACCTTGGAATCGAACAGCCCCAGGAGGGAGACCCGTCCGCCGTAGGCGAGGGCCTCGAGCCCCTGGTCCAGGGCCGCCTGCGCGCCGGAGAGCTCGAGGAGCACCTCGACGCCGATACCCCCGGTCAACTCGCGGATCTCGGGAACCGGGTCCGCCTCGGTTACGTTGAACACGTGGTCCGCGCCGGCCGTCTTCGCCAACTCCAGCCGGTAGCCGGAGATGTCGGTGGCGAAGACGGTGGTCGCGCCCGAGGCCCGCGCCACGAGGATGGTCAGGATTCCCAGCGGTCCGCAGCCGGTAACCAGGACGGTCTTCCCCGCCACGTCCTCGGCCAGGACGGTGTCCACGGCGTTGCCCAGCGGTTCCTGGGCGGAGGCCTGGTCCGGCGGGATGGCCCGGTCGTTCTGCCAGATCACCGTCTCGGGCACGGTGATGTAGGTGGCGAAGCAGCCGTCGCGGTCAACCCCCAGGATCTTGAGGTTGAGGCAGATGTGCTGCTTATCGGTCCGGCAGGCCCAGCAGCGGCCGCAGGGTATGTGGGTCTCGGCGGAGACGTAGTCGCCTATTTTAACGCTGTGCACCCGGGAGCCGATCTCGACCACCTCGCCGGCCAGCTCGTGGCCCAGGGTCTGGGGGAGGTTCACGATGCGCCGGTTGGCCCACTCGTTCCACTGGTAGATGTGGAGATCGGTGCCGCAGATGCTGGTGGAAGCGACCTTTACCAGTACCTCGTCTTCGGCGGGCGCCGGAACTCCAACCTCTACCAGCTCGGCCCCGGGTCCCGCCGTTGATTTGCGGACGGCCTTCATCGTTTCGGCCACATCGGCTCCTTCGTTTATGGTTTATCCACTCCGGGATCGGGCCGTTGGACGAATTATACCCGCCGACGGCCGGGTTTGGCAACCGATTGTATGCAACGCAAGCGCATATACTATATGTAGTATATATCGTTTATACGATTTACCCTTCGTGTTGAACAGGTTTGGCACGTTTATTGCCATTTTTTTAGTGTTGCTAAAAGGACCCGAGTATAGTATACTATATGTGCTTGGCTCGAAGTTGGCCCTTGAGAAAGGGTTGCACCCGCTTCGGGTTGATCGAATTACCAATAGGGTTTGTCGTCCAGGGTGGGGTGGAGGTAGGCGGAGTCCCATTTTAACGATATATAGGTTATTTTGGGCTTTATTGGTTTGGTATCGAGAGCATTAACCCACTTGACAACGTGGATGTTTGGTACTAGGTTACCAGTACGAACTACGATTTCGATAAGAGATATTAACTACATAACTTCTCATTGTTAACCAAAGGAGTGGTCATGAGGAATTGCGTGGTATTTTTGGCGTTGCTTTCGGCAACCGCCTTTGCCGCCGGGGCGATCTCGGTTGAGGCCGATGGCGCCCTCGGTCCGTCCTCCGGTTCGGGTGTGCTCCCCCTGGGCGGGTACTCCCCGCTGCACCAGGGTGACGGCGCGGGGTACTACTTCTGGGATTCCACCGAAACCGACCTCTGGGCGCCCACCTACGCCTGGCGCACCCCGTCCCACCCCCAGGGGTGGCAGGGCGACGACACGTACTGGATCACGTCGCTGCCCTTCGCTGTCACCCTCTGCGGAATCCGCCACTCCGCGGGGTCCAATTTCTACGTGGGCTCCAACGGCATTCTCGGCTTCGCCGCCGCCAACATGGACGAGCCGATCAACCAGAACATCCCGGTTACCGCGGCGCCCAACGCGATCATCGCCGTCTTCTGGGACAACCTCGACGGCCACGTCGCCGGGGACATCTCGCTGGACCTGGTCGGCGTCGCGCCCAATCGCGCCTGGTTCATCAGCTACTCTCCCTGGTATTTTGATCTGGCGCCCAGCGACCCCATCGAGTTCCAGGTTCTCATCCGCGAGACCGACGTGGCCGGGATCAACAACACCATCGAGTTCCGCTACAAGGACGTGGTCGGTGATTCATGGCGGGACAACGGCTTCTCGGCGACGGTGGGACTGGAGAACAACTCCGGCACCACCGCGGCCAAGTACTCCTACAACCAGGAGGTCATCCCCGACCAGTTCGCCGTCCGCTTCGTTGATCAGCAGTACGTGGACAGCCAGATTGGGCGCTTCCACCTGATCGTTCCCGAGGACGGATACCGGGGCGATGTGGGCGAGGAGATCGTCTTCCGTTGGCAGGAGCCCGAGTACACGGGCGACGGCGAAGTTACTTACGAGCTCTACCTAGCCGACAACGAGGACTTTGACGACGCCCGGATCTTCGATACGGGAACCAACCCCACCTTCAGCTACATCTTCGGTTCCGACGACACCGGGACCTACTGGTGGAAGGTGAAGGCCACGGAGTCGGTTCTGGGTCTCTACGAGTGGTCCGAGGAGACGAATAGTTTCATCATCAGCGATGATGACGCGGTCCAGGATACTACCTGGGGCCAGATCAAGGCCACCTTCGAGTAAAAACTTACTACTAAGATAAGGATTTTAACCCCTTGTTTCAACGTAGCGGGTCGCCCGGTGTAGCGCGGGGCTTCTACGCCCCGCCCCGATGATGCCCTCGTGGAAGGGCGACGCCACGCCGCGGATTCAATCACGCGGGTGATGATCCCCGTTTTTATTGCGCGGGTCATTTGACGGAGGGCTTGCCTGACCCTAGACCTCAGTGGGGGTAGCTTTCAGACTATATTTTATCAGGGATTTTCCGGCGTGGCTTGACAACGTCCAAATGTAGTGGTAGATTGCCACTTGCTTGACTTTGTAATCTGTTACTAAAGGAGGAAATGATGCGGAAGGTTCTGATGTTGCTCCTCCTCGTTGCCGTAGCCGTCTTCGCGGCCGGCGCGATCGGAGTTCAGGACGGGTCCCGTCCGATGGTGGCTGCGCCTCTCGGGCCCGACTTCATTCCGCCGCACAGCGGCGATGGCGCGGGTTACTACTTCTGGGACTCCCACGAGACCGGTGAGTGGGCGCCCTCGTACAACTGGCGCACCCCACGCAACCCGCAGGGCTGGCGGGGTGACGACACCTACTGGACCCTCACCACCCCCTTCGATATCCGTCTCTGCGGCAACGATTACCCCAGCGGGTCCAGCTTCCATGTCGGTTCGAACGGAATTTTGGGTTTCTACGTGACCGATATGGACGAGCCGATCAACCAAAACATTCCGGATGGCGCGGCACCCAACAGCATCCTCGCGCCGATGTGGGATGACCTCCACGGCTATGCGGACGGAGACATCTGTGTAGAGCTGGCCGGGTCGGCCCCGACGCGAAAGTTGTGCATCACCTACACACCCTGGTACTACTACAACGCTCCAAGCGATCCCATTGAATTCCAGGTCCTGATCCACGAGGCTCCCGTGCCCAACATGAACAACACCGTCGAGTTCCGGTACAAAGATGTTGTAGGTGATACCTGGCGGGACCACGGCCTCTCCGCCACCGTAGGCCTCGAAAAGAGAAGTGGCACCGACGCGGCCCAGTACTCCTACAACCAGGGGGTCATCCCCAACCAGTTCGCCATCCGCTTTGTGGATTCCAACTATGTGGACGATCAGGTCGGTGAGTTCGACCTGCTCACCCCCCCGGACGGAGATAGGCGCCGCCCCGGTGATACGATTCACTTCACCTGGGAGGCGGCGGAGTACTCGGGCCACGGCACCGTCAACTACACCCTCTACCTGGCGGACAATAGCGATTTTGATGATCCCCTCATCTTCGATCGTCAAGGAAAGACCTGGATGGACTACGTCTTCGGCTCCGCCGAGACGGGTTTATACTGGTGGAAGGTGAGGGCCAAAGAAACCGATCTCGGTCTGACGGTGTGGTCCGAGGTCTGGACCTTCGAGATTGAGATCGCCGTCGAGGAGACCTCCTGGGGCGAGATAAAGGCTTCGTTTTAACCCGTACGCTCGCGGAGACGGGTCTTTTAGAGAGAGTAAACCTCATCTCGCGGGGCTGGGAACGGCGGCTCGCCGCGGCTCGGCGTGATTTCTAAGATGGATTACCTAAAGCGGGGCCCGGAGCCCCGCTTTTCGCACACAGTAACGGCAATATACCCTCACAGATCACGGTGTAAGTCGTAGTTTTTCGTAGGGGCGGCCCTCTGTGGCCGCCCGCTCACCGGGGGTTCCCACCCCTTTTATTGACAGGAGGCCTTGTCCGGACTGTATTGTCGGTAGTGGTGA
>DAOVLG010000246.1 GCA_030631385.1 Candidatus Coatesiibacteriota bacterium
CCAGCTCCGCGAAGAAGGCTTTTTTGAATTTGATAATCATTTCCCGCGAACGATGCTTTATTTCACCATTGAAAACAGGTAGGAGCCGATCTTTAGGACGGCCTGCCCTACATCCATGGGTCGGAAATCTTTCTTTCTTTGTGGAGTTCTGTTGGTCCGGATAAGGGTTGCGATCCTAAATTTTATGATATGCTCTCAACGATTAATGAAGCTATTAGGTAGAAGTTTTGTAATAGCTCCGGTTGACCCACCTTCGATGAGGCAGATCTTTCTTGATTTCGCCCGGGAGAAGGCCAAGCACAAGCTCCGTTTCGAGATCGAGTACGACGACAACCTCCTGGAGTCGGGGCAGTAGTTAAGAAGATTAAGCGCCGGGGCTTCCGTCGCTCAACCAACAAAGAAGGAACCAAAAATGAGAGAATTACTCGAAATCTACCGGTGCGAGGTGTGCGGGAACATCGTCGAGGTCGTGCACGGCGGCGCGGGAGAGCTTGTCTGTTGCGGCCAGCCGATGACCCTCTTGGACGAGAAGACGGCGGACTTCAAGACCGAGAAGCACGTGCCGGTCATCGCAAAGGACGACACCGGCTACACGGTGACCGTCGGCAGCACCCTCCACCCGATGGAGGACAAACACCACATCGAGTGGATCGAGCTCATCGCCGGCCCGAAGGTCATGCGCAGGTGGCTCAAACCCGGAGACGAGCCCAAGGCCCACTTTTGCTACGGCGAGGGCGAGCCCGTCCGGGCCCGGGAGTACTGCAACGTCCACGGCCTCTGGAAGGTTTAGTTTCGATTTCACCCGGTCCCACCGGGACCGAAAACCTCGACGGACCGGTCCAGCCGACCGGCTCCATCACACGTTTGATGAGGAGTAATACCCATGATGAACCCCAGAGTCGAGAAACTCATGAACGAGCAGGTCAACAAGGAATTTTTCTCGGCCTACCTCTACCAGGCCATCGCCGCCTACTTCGCCGAGCAGAACCTCTCCGGCTTCGCCCACTGGATGAACGCCCAGGTGCAGGAGGAGGTCATCCACGCCTACAAGTTCTACAACCACATCCTGGAGCGCGGCGGACGGGTCGTTCTGGAGGCCATTGATAAACCTCCCTCGGAGTGGGACAGCCCCCTGGCGGCCTTCGAGGCGGCCCTGAAGCACGAGCGCTTCATCTCCGAATCCATAAACAAAATCTACGATGCCGTCATCGAGGAAAAGGACCACGCTTCACGACCCCTGTTGGATTGGTTCGTGGACGAGCAGATCGAGGAGGAGGACACCGCCACCGGCAACGTCGAGAGGATGAAACTGGTCGCCGACCACGGCCACGGCATCCTGATGCTGGACAAGGAGCTTAGCGCCAGGGTCCTGCCGGCGCCGGTGCTTCTGGGACAGGTTCCCGGCGGTGAGTAGCCTACACAATCCAATCTAACCCGATCACCCGAGGTCAACCGATGAGCATAACCCGGTATTCCGCCGACGAGATATTCGAGATGGCCGAGCAGATCGAGCGCAACGGGGCCGCCTTCTACCGCAAGGCCGCCCTGGGCTTCGAGGATTCCAGCGTAACAGACATGCTCGCGCGTTTGGCCGCCATGGAGGACGAACACGAGAGGACCTTCAAGGATTTAAGGGAGAAGCTCACCAAGAGGGACAGAGAGACGACCGTCTTCGACCCCGACAACCAGGCGGTGCTGTATCTTCAGGCCATGGCCGACGGCTACGTCTTCGACACCAAGATCGAACCGGCCGAAAAGCTAAGCGGCGGCGAGTCGCTGGAGGAGATCCTCCGCTTCGCCATCGGCCTCGAGCGCGACTCCATCGCCTTCTACGTGGGGCTGAAGGAGGCAACCCCCGAGCGGTGGGGGCGGGATAGGATAGACTGGATCATCGGGGAGGAGATCGCGCACGTGGGCATCCTTTCCACGAAGCTGTCCGAGGTCAAGGGTTAATCATAATTTTAGGGATTAGCTGTTCGCTGGGGACTGGTAACGGTGTGTATTTGTTGTAACCGCGTCGGTTAGAGGTATGCTGTTCTGTCGCGATGCAGGGGAGGGTCTGTTGACCCTCCCGCGGGCTCGTAGGGGCGGGGCTCTGTCCCCGCCCGCGGGCGACCGCAGAGGGCCGCCCCTACGAAAAACGCAACATTTTCAAAGGTATTGGATAATGGCATCAACGTTAGTAAATGGACCCATAGGAAGATGTATTTTCCTTATAAATATGGCAGATAGAACAAAGTGTGTGTTCACCTTAACGCTTAAAGGAAGTGGCACCCACAGATAACGAACTCAGTTAGATTAGAGGTATGAGTCTTTAATCCCTTCGTAGGGCGGGGTTTCCCAACCCCGCCGCCGCTTTGCGGTCATTATGCCTTTTTCGGCGGGGATTGGATCCCCGCCCTACATCCATGGGGCAGAAATACCTTCAGGATACGCTCCCAATCGGTCCGATTAGATAACATGATGCCACTTTATGTAAGGCGCTGTGAGCCGCGTGTAATGCCCTCGGTTTCCTTCGCTTTCGCGTGGTGGGGCGAAAATGGCTCAAGCAAAGCCGATATCGCTAAACAGTGCTATAATCCCGTAGAAACGCCGCGTTTGGATCACCTGTGCTGGTATTCGTCCTAAAAGAACTTTATCACGGCCCGTCGCCCGACGGGCTCTTCGAATCGGCGGAGCGCTACTTCAGCTCCCGTCTGGGCCGACCTCTCACCGGTCTGGGCCGGAAGCTGCACGACGGCTGGCTCAATCCGAACGGCCAGCGCTGGTCAATCGCGCTAAACGACGACGGCGTGGTGGGTTTCGCCCACGCAAAGCCCGAGGGAGGGGGGCTCCGGGTGACGCTCCTCTACCTCTCCGGCCGCCACAACAACGCCGACAACGGGTTGAAGCTGGTAGAGCGGTTGGTCAGAGGGGAGCGCTTCGTGCTGGCCTCGGGGATCATGCTCAGTCCACCGCCCGGAGAGCTGGGGGTGGCCATGCAACGGGCGGGCTGGACACGGCTTCCGCGGGAGAGGAGGGTGCTGCTGTTTCGGGAGGCCGGTCTGGCCAGGCCGCCGGTGATCGAGGGGTACCGCGTCCGCAGACTCCGTCCGGTGGATGCGAAGGTTCTCGCCCTGATCCAGGCCGCCGCTTATCACGGCTCGCCCGACGCCCTGGTGTATCCCGCTCTGGCCGACCCGGTTGATTCGGAGAAGATGCTGGACGATTGCCTGGCAGGAACCTTCGGCAAGCCCCTCCCCCAGAGTTGTCTGATAGTACAGCGGCGGGACGGACTGACGGCGGGCTTCATCGTATCAACCGTCGAGGAAGGGCGTGAGCCTCTCGGTTTCGTCGTCACCGTCGCCGTCAGACCCCCTCAACGGGGGAAGGGCCTCGGGAGACTGTTGATGTCTCACGCCCTCGCGGGCTACACCGCGGCCGGTCTTGCCGGGAGCTCGCTCCAGGTGAGCGTGGCCAACCGGGCCGCCGCCGCCCTCTACGAGTCGCTCGGCTATCGGGTGACCGCCACCGAAACCGCCTACCGTCTTGACGGAGAGAGTATTTAGACCTGTATTTGTAGGGTTACATCTATCTAATATAGTGTAAAGACAAAGGAAAAAGTCGGATCTCGTCGCGAAGGAGCAGCCACCCCGAGGCGCAGTTAAACCGGACGGACCGTAAAACCGGCTCACGCCGATTCACCCGGGGGGTCGTCAGGTCTCGCCGAACCCTCAGCCTGATCCTTCTGCTCACGGTTTTCGTCCTCTCCGCCCAGGCCCTGGGCTGGTGGTGGGACCACTACTACCGCCGCGGCAGGTACGATACGGACATCAACGACATAGACCGCTACGGCGCGACGACGGCCTGATTCTACGACGTCTACCTCTGGGGGGACGCGCCGAGCTACGGCCACGGGTGGGCCGTCGGCAACCTCTACGCGATCGTGGGCGAAAACAACGGAACCAGATGGAACCCCTGATCTAGGCCACGATGTAGGGTCGCCCCTCTGCGGGCGACCGCGTGATTAAATCGGCGGC
>DAOVLG010000036.1 GCA_030631385.1 Candidatus Coatesiibacteriota bacterium
CAGATCATCCCCTCGTCGTCTATGGTTACGATGGCATCCTTGGAGGTTTCGACGACGGACCGGTACCGCTCCTCGGAGTTCCGCAGCGCCTCCTGGGCCTGAATCCTGTTCGTCACGTCCCGATACATGTTGACTATCTCGCCGGAGGGGAGCCGGTAGATGTGGCTCTCCCGCCAGCCGCTGAGACGGGCGTCTTTGTAAAACCAAGCCGGAACGTATTCGGGCTTGCCGGTTTTCCAGACCTTCTTAAAAACCTCAACTAGGCCGGGTTTTACTACGCCGGGAAACACCTCGGTTACCATCTCGCCGATGACAAGCTCTCTGTCTATCTTGGATATCTTCTCACCCGCCTTGTTGAACTCCTTGATGATGAAGTCACTCCCATCCTCTATAGCCTCGAGGACGATCAGCCCGTTCTGCATGTGGTGGAAAAGCTCGTAATACCGCTGTTCGCTTGCGAGTTTGGCCTCTTCGGCCCGTCCACGCAGGAGTGCCACGGCGGCCTGGTTGATGAAGGCTTCTACCACGTCGCGGTTGGTCAGGCTGCACCCCTTTTGCATTACGACGACGACGGAGCCGAGAAGCTTATCCCCTTTAAGGATACCCATAAGGTAAATGAGACCCATCTGGAGGATCTTGCGGAGGGTTTGGCTGACACCCTTTGAAATGGTACCCCCCGAGTGCCGGTTGAAATCGGCGGAGATGCGGCGCAGCTTCCCCTTCTTCATAAGATTCTTGATTTCCGCCGTGAGGGGCATGCTCATACCGACGGGGTCCCTGCCCAACAGACTGAGAATGGTTTGGAGACGTTTTCCGAGGCCGACGATAGAACGGATGTGATAATTATTGGTACCTTCATCCAGCGAGATTACCGCGACAATCTGGGAGCCGGATACTATCCCCTTGATTTTTTCCGCGACGTAGGAGTAGATGTTCTCCCCCGACTCCCCAGCGACGAAATCCATCGCCGTCTTGGAGAGGAAGGTCAGGTTGCGGAAGTACTCTTTCTTGAGCTCCTCGGTGCGTTTTTGCTCGGTTACGTCCCGCAGGGTTCCGTCGTGGTAGAGTATGCTCCCCGCATCGTCTCGGATGGCCCTGACGTTGAGTGAGGCCCAAAACTCCTCGCCGTTCTTGCGGACGAGCCTTACTTCATAGTTGGTGACGACACCCTCGGCTTTAAGTCGCCTTCTTAGGGCTCTCCGATGTTCGGCGACGGCGTAAAGATCGTTAACCGTTCTATCCAACATATCCTCTTCGGTGTCGTACCCGAATATAGTCACCATGGTCGGGTTTACAGATATAATCCGACCGTCCGGAGTCACCCGGAAGACGCCGAGGGGGAGATTTTCCTGAAGCGTCCGGTAACGTTCCTCGGACTCCTTCAGCTTCTTCTCTAGTTTATGTTTAAAGAGCGCCGTCTCGATGGTCGTGTGCAGGCCCTTCTGCTCGTAGGGCTTTACGATGTAGCCGAAGGGGCCGGTTATCTTCGCCCGCTGCAGGGTGATCTCATCGGCGTAAGCGGTGAGGTAGACGACCGGTACGCCCAGTTTCCTGGTAATCTCTTCCGTCGCCTGAATGCCGTCAACCGATCCCTTCAGCAGGATGTCCATCAGTATCAGGTCGGGATCGGTTCGCAGGGCGGTTTGGATGGCCTCCTCACCGGTGGAGGCGATGCCGGCCACGCTGTACCCCAGACTTTCCAGACGGTTCTGGATGTCCTTGGCGACAATCCTCTCGTCCTCGACTACGAGTATCTTGACCTTTGGCATCGGATTCGTCCCTTTATCTTAGAAAGGTGATGGAGAAGGCCGTTCCATCCCCTCGGGCGAGCTCCAGCTCGCCGTTCAACTGCTTGATCATCATGCTCACGAGCTGGAATCCGAGGGTCTCGGCCTCGCCCATGTCGAACCCGGCGGGGAGTCCCCGGCCGTTGTCGGAGACGCACAGGGTGAATCGGCCGTTCTCTTTCTCATTGAAGCTTATCCTGACCCGTCCCGTACCCCCGTCGGGGAAGGCGTGCTTGATTGAATTGGATACCAGCTCGTTGACGATCAGCCCCAGCGGGATGGTGGTATCAATACCCAAGTATACGTCATCTATGTCTAGTTCGAAATCAACCGAACCCAGATAGGTTGTATAGGAGCTGAAAATCGAGATTACGATGTCGTTCAGGTAGCGAGTGAGGTCAATTCGCCCGAGGTCTTTTGACCGGTAGAGCATCTCGTGGATGTGGGCCATTGTTTTTATCCGGTTCTGGCTGTCCCGTAAAGCGGAGATCGTCCGCTCATCCGTCTGCTTCCCGGCCTCCAGGCTCAAAAGGCTGGTGATGATCTGGAGGTTGTTCTTGACCCGGTGATGGATCTCTTTCAGCAGCACCTCCTTCTCCTGGAGGGCAGCCTTGATCTTCTCCTCCGCCCGCTTGCGCTCGGTGATGTCCCTTACGATGCCCCTAGTCCCGACTACTTTGCCACTTTTTATTATAGGCGTTGAGCTGAATTCAACGTCATGCTGATTCCCGTCTTTGTCGATCATAACAGCTTCAGAAGAGATCGTCTCTCCCGCGCCAGCTTGCTTAAGTTTCTCCATAACAAATTGCAGCGTTTTTTTATGGATGAATTCAGCAATATTCTTACCAAGAATTTCCTCAGGCTCTAACCCGAGCAGGGCCTTCGAAGCCTTATTTATAGAGGTCACGGCTCCTGTTATATCCAAGGAGTAAATAATATCATGTATCCCCTCAACGAGATTGCGGTACCGCTCCTCGGAGTTCCGAAGCGCCTCCTCGGCCCGCTTGCGTTCGGTGATGTCAATCCCGGTAACCAAGATGCCTGTGGGTTGATCGTTTTCGCAGAGGACCACGTTGCCCCGCGAAAACAGGACGGTGCGGATCGAGCCGTCTTTGGCGATGATCCTTATGTCTACATCCGGTGTGTCTTCACCCCGGTAGGATTTTTCCAGCAGTTTGGCGCTGAACTCCCGGTCTTCCTCGACGATTAACTCCAGGACATCCCTGCCCCGAATCTCATCTGGTGAATACCCAACCACCTTCAAGGCCTCCGCGTTGGTGTCAATTATCTTCCCGTCCACCCCGATTACCAGGTTGATGGTCGGGCTGTCCTCAAAGAGGAAACGGTACTTATCTTCGGATTGCCTCAATGCCTCCTCGGACCGCTTGCGCACGGTGATGTCTACAAAGCTTTCAAGGAGATAATTTTCTCCATCCTCCTCAATCTTGGCTACTGTTTTGAGGATGGGAACCCGATTACCGTTTTTGGTGACGATGTACCTCTCAGAGCCTTCGAGCTTCTCCCCTGAATCCAGGATGGGACAATCTTTTTGATCCGGGCAGATGGTTTCGAAACAGGCCTTACCGATGAGCTCCCTCTCATCCATCCCGAGCAGCTTCAGGGCCGCCTCATTGACCCTGACGATCTCTCTCTTGCCGTTGACGAGCATCAAACAGGTGGCGGAGGCTTCAAACAGCTTGTCCTGGAAATCCTTCCGACTCTTCACGAGCGCGCCCCTTCTGTTTTAATCGGGAACTCGATCCGGAACTCGACTCCCCGGTGGTTCACCAGCTCCAACGTTGCTTTCAATTGGTCGCAAAGCATTTGTACCAATTGTAACCCTAAACTTATCGTGTCCAGGATGTCAAGGCCGTCCGGAAGACCCACCCCCTCGTTGGCGATGCTCAAAACGCACTTTTTTTGCCCCATCCCTCTCAGTGAAACGGTGATCCTACCCTCCCGCTCATCGTGGAAGGCGTGTTCGATGGCGTTGGAGATAGGCTCGTTGATGATCAGCGCCAGGGGAATCGCCTGGTTCAATTCCAGGCGCAGCTCGCAGAGGTTGAGCACCGGGTAAACGTGGCGGGAGGCGCCCGCATAGGTGACGAAGAGTGAATCGAGCAGGTCTCTGACGTAGTCGGTGAAGTTGATTCGGGAAAGGTCTTCCGACTGGTAGAGCTTCTCGTGGATGAACGCCATGGACTTGATGCGGTTCTGGCTGTCGGTGAAGACCCTCAGCGCCTGTGGGTCTTTGTTCGGGCCGTAGCCGCGTTCAAGAGATGTGACAGAAGACCCTCTGCGCCTGTGGGTCTTTGATGTTGCGGGCGCCGAGGTACAACAGGCTGGAGATGACCTGCAGGTTGTTCTTCACCCGGTGATGGATCTCCTTCAGCATCACCTCCTTGATGCGCTTTACCAGGTCATGGGTTTGCTTTTTCAACTCCTCCTCGGTCTTTATCTGGTTGGTGATGTTGGAGATCATGACGAGGATGGAAGTTATATCACCCCGCTCGTTCCGGATGAGGCTTGCAGTCAACCTGCCGTACACTTTCTGCCCCTTTTTATCGAGGAATTCCAATTCGTTATGGAGGGATGTCCCGGCCCTGAATCCGCTGCTTGAAGTGCCGTTGGACCTTGAATAGGCTCTTCACGGTGAAAAAGGGCAGCTTCGATATCGGTTTGCCGATAATCTCCTCGGGCTCGTAGCCCAGCCAATCGTGAACCTTTTTATTTATGGTGATTATCTTCTGGCTTTTATCCACGAGGACGATGGCTTCGGGTGAGAGCTCGAACATCGTGCGGAAACGCTCCTCGCTCACCTGTAGAATCTCCTCGCTCCTCTTCCGTTCCGTTCGTGCC
This sequence comes from Candidatus Coatesiibacteriota bacterium, assembly GCA_030631385.1. Taxonomy (GTDB): domain Bacteria; phylum RBG-13-66-14; class RBG-13-66-14; order RBG-13-66-14; family RBG-13-66-14; genus RBG-13-66-14. The sequence goes on from DAOVLG010000036.1 coordinate 4,647, forward strand.
ATCTTCTTCAGTTCAGTTTTTTATTTAAAGATACGTAAAGGCAGGGACTACCCTGCCTGTACACATAGTGGAAAAATATGCTCCTACGGGATAAGCCGTTTTCTAAACCGTTGATTCTCCGATTCGTCTCGCTTTCTCGGTCGGGGGACCGAAGAGCATTACAGAATTCTATTTTAGGCTGTCGGGCCTAGGGGGTCAACAAAAAACCTCGTCCGCTCGGGCGATGAACCTCTCCATGTTCGTCTTCACCAGGTCTATGGCCGCGCAGACACCCATTACGGTCTCAGTGAGCTGATCGGGGGATGCTGGTTCTCGGATTTCGTATTCCATAACGACTTCATCTTTTAAATCCCTGAGGGTGTCCGTCTGTTGGGTCGGCATGATTTTCCTCGTGAGTATCGGTGATTTGTCGAACGTTGAGCGCTTTTAAGGAAGTTGGTCAGGGGGTCGCCAATTGTCGTCCTTCCCGACCCTGCTAACTCGAATGTGGCCTTTGGATTGGCTTCTCCCTGTCGAGATGCCTGGCTTGGGGAGGGGTGTCTACCCGGTTCATTCACCCGTCATAAAAAGCAACAAGTGTGCCAGGAACGGGCTTTATCAGAGTGGGGGATGGGAGCGCTCCACCTGACCAGCGTCCACTCTTCCCGTCCAATCGCGTCAAAATGAATAGGTCAAAATGGAGCAGTTTCCCAGGGAACGGTTATATAGATATATTAATTATATATTAGCTCCGTATATTTTAGATTGAATAAGGCTAGTTTATTCCAATCTGAATAGGCGTATTACTCTGCTGGAGCACGATGGTTCGAGAAGAGGTCCGTCGTTTTGCATGGAACGTGTAACCGCTTATTATTCATTGTGTTAGACAAGGTGCTTCCCTGGTACGACAATTGCTTTTTTCATGGGGTGCGATGAAGAAGGTCCTACTCGTTGACGATGACGCAGCCTTCCTTGAGTCCTTAAAGGACGGTCTGGAGCACTACGCCGACGGCTTCGGCTACCTGATCGCCGCAAACGGCGATGAGGCGCTGGAGATCCTTGGGAAAAACGAGATCGCGACCATGGTCGCGGACCTGAAGATGCCGGGCCTCGACGGCCTTGGTCTCTTAGCCCGTGTCCTCGAGGAGAATCCGGATATCCCCTGCATCGTAATGACCGCCCACGGCAGCGCCGAGCTTGAGCAGACCTTCGACGTGTACTCCATCGAATACATCGAAAAGCCCATAGACCTCGACCACCTCCATCGAGTGATACTGAAGATGGTAGGGTAGTGGGGCCGGCTGGGTCAGATCAAGGGGGTGAACCTCACCAGTTTCGCCCAGATGGTGGAGATGGAGCGGAAGACCTGCTGGGTCGAGGTTTACCGGTCCTTCGGCGGCGAGCGGAGAGCCCTCTGTTTTTACGAGGGCAGGCTCCTGAATGTGGTCCTGGACGATCTTCCGTCCGAGGAAGCGGCTCTTGAGATCCTGGCCTGGCAGGATGTCTACATCAGGATCGGGACGCAGCGGGGCGGGTGCAAGGCGCGGATACCGGTATCTCGATGCATTGGACTACTCCCTGTGCGAGACCACTCCGGAGGAGTCCGATGATACCGAGTCGGAGAAGGGCGACCCGTTAAACGGTGAGGGAGTTCCCCACATCGTACTGGAGGGCGGAGCGATGAGGGGTTTGAATGAGCTGCTGGAGAGGTTCAACGAGCTGGCGGGCTTCGAGGGGATCGCCGTATACTCCTCCGGCGGTGAGCTGAAGGGGTTCTTCCTCCCGGTTTCCTACATTGGACGGATTATCGGGAGGGGGCCCTGAGGATCGGCGCGTTCTTCCGAAGGCGAGGGGGCGGTTCGGCCCCCTTTTTTTCCTACACTGGCTTGACTTTTTACGGGTCCCGCCGTACCATGACTCAAATTTTAGACCGGTCCCGCCGAGGGAGGTTTACATGCCGCGGCTGCGACACCTCATTGATCTGGAAGAGTTCACCCCCGATGAGATTCTCCAGCTTTTAGAGCTTGCCGGAGAGATGGAGGCCCGGGTCAGATATGAGAAGGCCACCCAGGGCGGATCGCCCATCGTCCCGCTCCTGCCCTACCGCGTGATGGCCTCCCTGTTTTGGGAGCCGTCCACCCGCACCCGACTCTCCTTCGAAACGGCGATGATCCGCCTGGGGGGGTCCGTGGTGGGTTTTGCCGAGACGTCCACCAGCTCCGTCGCCAAGGGTGAGTCTCTGGCCGATACCATCCGGATGAGCGCCCACTACACAGATTGCATCGTCCTGCGTCACCCCAATGACGGCGCGGCCTACCTCGCCAGCAAGTTCTCCACCGTCGCTGTCTTGAACGGCGGTGACGGGGGGCACCTCCATCCCAGTCAAACGCTCCTCGATCTGTACACGATCTACAAGGAGTTCGGCAACCTGTCCGGTCTGCGGGTCGGTCTCTGCGGCGATCTTCTCCACGGCCGCACCACCCACTCCCTGGCCATCGCCCTGGCGGCCTTCGACTCGGAGTGTGTGGCCATCAGCCCCGAGGAGTTGGAGCTTCCGAGGCATATCACCACCCACCTGACCGTGCGCTACCGCAAGACCGTCGAGCAGCGGAGGGAGCTGGCGGGTGGTCTCGATGACATCCACGTCCTCTACATGACGCGTATCCAGCGGGAACGCTTCGAGGACCCCCTAGTCTACGAACGGGTGGCCCACGTTTACCGGTTGGACAGGCGGATCATGGACGACGCCCCGGCGGACATGATCGTCATGCATCCCCTGCCCCGCCTCGACGAGATCGCCGTCGAGGTGGACACCGATTCCCGGGCGCGCTACTTCGAGCAGGCCTTCAACGGTGTGCCGGCCCGCATGGCGTTGATCCTGGTACTCATGGGTCACACCCGCCTCGACGGTGAAAGGGGTGCAAACTGGCGCGAACCGACGATCTTCGAGGGTGAGTGCTCCAACCGGCGCTGCATCACCCACCACGACGACAACGCGACTCCCGAGTTCTACGAATACTCGCCGGGGAGGCTGGCCTGCCGCTACTGCGACCGGGTACGTGAACAGCTCACCCTGTACTGAGGCGTGATGGACGTGCACGTAAAAAGGCCCCGCGGGGCCTTTTTGGTGGTGGAACAAGGGGTGTAAACCCCTTGTTTTTCACTCAGTGGTTGTTATCGTCGTGGTGTTTGAGGATCGTTCTCAGCTCTCGCTCGTTGCTCGCATTTAAGAGTGATTTGCGGACCTCGGGTTGGTGCAGGAGCTTGGCGATGCGGGAGATCGTGTGGAGGTGCTGGTGGGGGTCTTCCGCCGGGCTTATCAACAGGAAGAGCAGGTTGACGTTCTCCTTACCGTTTTTACCGAACCTAATCCCGCGTTTGCTGCGTCCCACGGCGAGGATCGGCCTCTCCGGGCCGGCCAGCATGATGTGGGGGATGGCGGTGCCGGAGCCGATAGCCGCCTCGTACTCCATCTCGCGGTTGAAGATGGCCGAGATCACCTCGGCGTTGGTGGGCAATCCCGGCTGACCTACGACCATGTGGGCCATCTCGTGGAGAGCCTCGTGGGTTTTGGTGGCCGTCAGATCCAGGTTTACCGCCCCCGGAGGGATCAACTGTTCCAGGTGCAAGGGTTCTCCTTCGTATTACACCCGACCGTTCGCCGTAGCGGGGTCGGGTGGAAAGTATGGGTTCTGGCTTGGGTTTATGTATGAAGCCATGCAGGGTTTTCCGGTTGGTTTGCGGTGTCCCTTCACCCACCTATATAATAGCGTTAAAAGGCGGTTAGGTCAAGCTCAACCTGGTGTTTGCGAAAAAATATTATCCGCTTATCCGCCTGGTCGGGTTTACCAGGTAATAGACAAACACCGACAGCACGAAAACGACGGCCGCTCCGGTGAGAATGAGGCACGTCAGAGGCGAGATCGCCAGGCCGACGCCGGCGGCGAAGGCGATGTACGTCGGAAAATAGGTCGCATGGACGGTGAACTCGTCGCGTGGGGGCCTTTCGAGTATCCTGTCCAGGGCGAACCCGAAGACGGCGGTCACCACGGCCAGACCGAGGAAGTATTCCATCCAGGGTATCGAGGGTGGGCCCGTGTCCAACAGGGCGCGGATCAGCCAGCCGATGCCGAAGGGGATGATGAAGGCTAGCGCATAGCCGATGAGGTCCCCCAGAAAGCGCCACGGATGTCCGGTCAGGGCGTTGGTCAGCCAGAGGAGACCCAACGATCCCCCCAATATGATGCTCGTGATGGACAAACCTACCTCGACCTATCGTTGTTGACCGCTTACCCCGTTATGCGGTGGAGATCGCCCTCCCGGCGGCGAAGGCCTTCAGGTTCACTAGGACGTACCGGGCCTTGACCCGTTTCTTGATGGACTCGGTCCAGTGCCCCTCCTCCAGGGGGAGGGCCGGCGAGAGGGCGCCGAGGAGGACGATGTTGGCGGCGCGGGGCTCCCCAACCTCCCGGGCGATGTCGGTCGCCTTGAAGAGCCAGTACCTCTTCGTCGCCTTTTTAAGACGTTCATCAATGTCGGTGGGATATTCGAATGATCCGGAGCTGACCGTCATCGGCCAGATCTCCAGGTCGTTGACCACGGCGGTGCCCTCACCGGGTTTCAGGTGGTCAAGCCAGCGCACCGCCTCCAGGCGCTCGAAGCCCATGAGCACGTCGGCCTCGCCGCGGTTGATGAGGGGGCTTTTTACCTCTTCGCCGAAGCGGACGTTGGATACCACCGAGCCGCCGCGTTGGCTCATCCCGTGGACCTCGGATTTCTTCACGTCGTGGCCGGCCAGGATTGCGGCCTCGGAGAGGACCTCGCTGGCTAACAGGACGCCCTGCCCGCCCACACCGCAGATGAGTACGTTCGTGATCGCCATGAAAAGACCTCAAAGGCTGGCCGCCATAGCCGGTGTTGATCGGTTTATTAACGTAGCTCTGTAGCCGGGTGTTCTTGGCTCATCGGTTCACCCGGATGACGGCGTCGAACTTGCAGACCTGTTCACAGAGACCGCAGCCCACGCAGAGGATCTCATCGAATCGGGCTTTTCCGTCGGTGCCGGTGGGGGCGATGCCGGGACAGCCCAGACGGATGCAGGCGTTACATTTGTTGCAATTCTCCTCGTTGACGAAATACTCGACGCGTACCAGCTTCTTCGCCTCGGGTAGGAGAGCGCAGGGACTCTTGAAGACTATCACGGCGGGTTCCTCCACCGCCGTGGCCTCTTTTAAGGTTTTTTTGACCGCGTCCAGATCGAGGGGGTCCACCGTCCGCACCCATTTAACACCGCAGGCGCGGGCAATTTTCTCAAGGTCGGCCTCCCAGGTCGGCTCCATGCGACGGGTCAGGCCGGTCGCCGGGTTCTGCTGGTGGCCGGTCATGGCGGTGATGCGGTTGTCCAGGATACAAACGGTGGTCACGCCCCGGTTGTAAACGAGGTCAATGAGCCCGGTTATCCCCGAGTGGAGGAAGGTGGATTCGCCGATGGTGGCGACCATTGTCTTGGAGAACTCCTTGCCTTGGGCTAATTCCAACCCGAAGGCCACGGTGACCGATGCGCCCATGTCCACGCAGGTTTCCATGGCGCTGTGGGGCGGTAGGGCGCCCAAGGTGTAGCAGCCGATGTCGCCGGTGACC
>DAOVLG010000535.1 GCA_030631385.1 Candidatus Coatesiibacteriota bacterium
GGTACGGGGGCTCCTCGCCAGGGTGGAGCTAGAGGCGGGAAACTTAGGTCCCGCCGAGGAACTGCTCACGCCGGCGGACGGGGAAAGGCCCTCGGATCTGGGCCGGCTGGAGGAACGGCTCGCCCTGGTCGAGCTCCACCTTAGACGAGACGAGACGGAGTATGCGTTGGAGCTACTCCAGGGCGCCGTCAGGGCCAGCGGCGAGGGCGGCCTGGTGGATTATCTGCGGCGGGGGTTGTACTTGGCCGCGAGACTGGCCGCCCGCAGGAACGATACCGCGTCCCGACCCCGTTTGTTCAAGGAGGCCAAGCGCCTGCTGCGCTGGATGGTCCACCGCCTCCCCCGGGGCACGCGGGACAGCTTCCTCGCCCGGCGCGACCCGGCCGGTCAACGGGCGGGGGAGCTTTAGCGCGGACCGCGAGAAATAAGTTTGCGCAGTGGAGTGGTGTAGGGGCGCCCCTCTGCGGGCGACCGCGTGGTTAAATCGGCGGCGGGGCGATGTAGCGTCGCCCTTCCACGGGCGACATGGCGGGGCGTAGAAGCCCCGCGCTACATTGACGGAGCCAAAAGCGGCTAATTCTACACTACGACCTGTTCGCGTTGGGTGATTATATTTAGGGATAATCACCAATCATGAACGGGTATTATCATACTATCTATTCTAGCCTCAGTGTGTAAGTATGCTACCGTGCCACCAGATGATTGGGCGATGCGGCAGATAGTAGGCAGCTTGACCGCCGCGTCAAGTGTCCGGCGTACACCCGCCGAATCCACGATCGCTGAGGCGGTGGCACAGGTTTTTGCAGGAGGGGACCCGGCGGACTTCTCCGAGGTTCATTTAAGCAAAAACTGTGCCACCGCCGGCGAGGGGCGATTAAGGCCAGCATACTCCCGAACTCCAATGTAGACAACGACGGATACGGAACCAAAAGTCGTCTCACATGGCGGATTCAAACCTAATCCCCGTCCGTTTATCCGAGAGAGATCGTTTAGATTTGAACAGCGAAACGACCCAAACGCCCTTAACTGCCTCAAGATAATATATTACACAGGTTCATAAACGTGTGATAATCCCTAACGAAAACCAAACCGTAGGGGCCGACCTTTAGGTCGGCCCGCCAGCTTGAAGCTGGACACGGCTCCGCGAC
>DAOVLG010000478.1 GCA_030631385.1 Candidatus Coatesiibacteriota bacterium
AAGGCCGGCATCGAACGGCTGGGCTCGCGCAGGGACTACTGCCCCGAGTTCAACACCCGCCCCGACGGCCCCTGCCTCGAGGTGCTCACCAAGTCCCGCGACAGGGTCATCGAATGCAGCCCCGGCTGTGAGGCCCTCTCCTTCCACCCCGACGCCCCCGGGCTGATGCAGATCATCATCTGCCACAAAAAGGGCCCGACGGCGGACAACCTGCCCATCCTCTCCCGGCTCCTCAAACTCCAGCTCGCGCCCTACGTCGAGCTGGCCGGCGCGACCTCCGTCAAAAACCCCCTGAACACCAACCTGCGCCTGGAGCTGTCGGGACTTCTGAGCCTGCGGGAGATGGAAAACCGCCTGGGAGCCGCTCTGGAGCCCACGGCCTTCTTCGGGGAACTGGTCTGTCTCGTCGGGGAACTCTTCGAAACCGACGCCACGGTCGCCCTCTGGCGCCGGGCCGACGACAACCTCGGGGCCTGCGCCGAGGGGGTGAAGATCCCGGGCCGGGCCGGGCTCGAGCGTGCCTTCAACAGCCTGGGCAAGCTCCCCACCCGCCACACGCCGGTCAAACCGATGCAGAACAAGCACTACCTCCGCTTCGAGGCGGGTTTCGAGTTCAAGCCCGGCTCCGGCGTGGGGATGAGCTTCGGCGAGGTTCCCTTCGCCTACCTTTTCCTGGTCTGGAAGCGGCCCGAGGCGGCGGAGGAGATCATCGAACGGCTGGAGAACCTCCACGGACAGCTCATCATCTTCGTCGAGCGTCTCAACCGCCACAGCCTCATCGAGAGCTCCTACCTGGCCACGGTACGCACCATGATCAACGCCCTGGAGGCCCGCGACACCTACCAACGGGGCCACTCGGACCGGGTTATGCGCTACGCCGTTCGCCTGGGCCGGGCCCGGGGTCTGAAGCCGGCGGAGCTGACGACCCTCAGCTTCGCCGCGGTCCTGCACGACATCGGCAAGATCGGTCTGGCCGAGGAGATCATCGGCAAGGATACCCCCCTGGACGAGGCCGAATGGGTCGTCGTCCGCCGGCATCCCATCGTCGGCGAGGCCCTCGTGGGGGGCATCCCCTACCTGGAGGAGGCGGCGGTGATCATCCGCCACCACCACGAGCGCTGGGACGGCGAGGGCTACCCCAACCGACTCGCCGGGGAAGAGATACCGCTGCTCGCCCGCATCCTGGCCATCGCCGAGGCCTACGACGCCATGACCTCGGAGCGCCCCTACCGCCACCCGCTGACCACCGAGAGGGCGCTCTTGGAGCTCGAGGGCAACGCGGGTGAACAGTTCGATCCGGAGCTGGTGCCGCTCTTCATCGAGAACCACAGCTACGAGGAGCCGTAGAAACGGCGTATTCTACGGGCAGGTCTCGGGCTTGCCTGAGATTCGTCTGTAAAGCGCCGGAATCAGCGCAACTACAACGACATCCGTTTCTTAAGACTTGACAAACCGCATCCAAAAACATTAAATAATAGGCGTTGGTGGAACCGGCAGATTTTAGTAGGGGGCCCCCATGGGAAAGAAACCGAAACCCTCGGATCAGCCCAAGCAGTGGGAACGGAACCTGATCTCAAGCCTGTCCCTTTCCCAACCCAAGGGGGATGACGAGCAGTTTCTGCAGATCCGCGACAGGTTCGCCGAGCTTTTCAACAGGGCCCAGAGCGTCCTGGAGGACCTCGCGGCCGGGTCCAAACGGATGCAGGAGGGCC
>DAOVLG010000439.1 GCA_030631385.1 Candidatus Coatesiibacteriota bacterium
AGACCAACCCGTCGTGGAAAAGGTTGACCTCGACAACCTCCCGGCCACGCGTCTGATCTTCGACGAAAACATGGAGCTCTACCTCTTCGAGCTTGCCGGGTATCTCGTCGTTACACCGGACGAGCTCTCGGCTGAGTTCGTTATTGAGAACTTCGACGGCGCCGGCACCCTTGGGGCGGAGGAGGCCTTCACCGGCTCCAGCGCCAACGTAGCTGAGCCGGTCAACCTCGCGGCCTGGATGGACATACAGGGGCTGTTGGAGGCGATCCACGGTCCGGAGCCCGATTACATGACCGGTTTCGTCCAATCCGTCGGGGAGCTCGGCCTGCACGCCTCGGTTCTTGGAGACCGGATCACCCTGGAGGCGGACTCGCCGATGGTGGGCTTTTTAATGGGCTTGTTCGCCTTCGGGTTCTAAAGCGCCATGGAGAAAATCTTCACCATTGAGGACATGGAGCGCTACAGCCGACGACAACGGTCGCTGGGGTACAGCCTCGCCTTCGTACCGACCATGGGATACCTTCACGAGGGGCACCTTTCCTTAGTCCGTCTGGCCCGCCAGATAGCCGAGCGGGTGGTGGTGAGCATCTTCGTTAACCCGACCCAGTTCGGCCCCGGCGAGGATTATAATCGCTACCCCCGCGACCTCGAGCGGGACCTGAACCTCTTACGGGAGGAGAAGATTAACCGCCTCTTCCTCCCGAGCACCGAGGAGATGTACCCCGAGGGCCACGCCACTGAGGTCCGGATCACCGGCCCCCTGACCGACGTGCTCTGCGGCCTGTCCCGGTCGGGGCATTTCACCGGCGTCACCTCAATCGTCCTAAAGTTCTTCAGCATCATCCGGCCCACCATGGCCGTTTTCGGGCAGAAGGACTACCAGCAGAGCCAGATCATTAAGCGGATGGTTCAGGACCTCCATCTGGACATCAAGATATTCACCGGCCCCATCGTGCGCGAGCCCGACGGTCTCGCGATGAGCAGCCGCAACCGCTACCTCACCCCCGGGCTGCGGAGGCAGGCGCGAGAGCTGTACGCCTCCCTGGGCCTGGTCAAGAAGAAGTACGACGACGGCGAGCGCGACGCGATGGTCCTGCGAGAGGTCGGGGTGAACTACCTCCGCCAGTTGGCGCCCGACTGCCTGCTGGACTACTACGAGATCGTGGACCGTGAGACCCTGCAACCGTTGGACAGGGTTGGCGCAAACGGCGCCGTTGCGATGGTGGCCGCCTACTTCGGCGAAACGAGGCTGATTGACAACGTCATGTTGATCTTGGAGTAAAAGGTGACAACGATAAAAAAACCTCCCCGCGGCGGGAGGTTTGATAACCGCATCGAAGCTTGATAAAGCTTAGGTTCGTGCTATTGTCGCCGTAACGTCGGCATTTCAAACCATCAAAAATCGTATAAAAAGGACCACATAGTGGTCGCCTTTTGTACACGCGGGAGGACCGGTCGGTCCCCCCCTGCATTAATCCCGTAGTGCAAGCAATCGGCCTTATCCATAGGTCTTTTTCAATGACTTAATAGCGCTGACCCAAATCACGTGCCGAGTGATTTCTTTCGGCGGACGCTTATCCAGGAGACGTCGTCGCCGCGCTTTAAGCCCGCCCTCTCGGCCAGCTTGAGCGACGGCTGGTTCTGTTGTTTGATGTGGGCGTGGGGCAGCCAGCCACCCTCAAGGATCGCTCGGACCATCCCGTAGGTTATCTCCATAGCCAATCCCTGGCGGCGGTAGGCCCGGCGGGTGTAGATGTTGCCCATCGAGCCGCCGCCGTGGATGATGCACCAGGCGCCTGGTTCGCCTTTTCGTCGTAGAAGGCCAGGGTGGGGGCGGCCTCGATCCGCCAGCGGATGTAGCCGACGGTGTCATCGTCGTGGTCGCCGAACTCCCAATGAGCCTCCACCATGTGGGCGTGCTCGGGTTTCAGGGGAGAGAGGGGAACTTTGGGCTCCCGGGGCGGAGAGGAATCCCAGTAGTAGACCCAGCAAC
>DAOVLG010000082.1 GCA_030631385.1 Candidatus Coatesiibacteriota bacterium
ACCCGGCGGACTTATTCGAGGTTCATTTTGCGCAAAAACTGTGCCACCGCCGGCGAGGGACACTCGAGCTCGACCGAAAAGGACGACGAGGGGCGATTAAGGCCGACATACCCCCGAGCTCCAATGTAAGCAGCGATAGATACAGAACCAAAAGTCGTCTTACATGGCGGATTCAAACGTGATATCCGTCCGTTTATCCGAGAGAGGTCGTCTAGGTTTGAACAGCGAAACGAACCAAACGCCCTTAACTGCCTCAGGATAATACTCTACACCGGTTCAAGTGTGATAATCCAATTGATAATCCAAAAAGACGCTCGTATAAATGCCCTCCTCACGAACCTGCTCTCCCGATTATTCAAGTTGTCAATCCGCCTATCCGGTATGGGATATAAAACAGACCCCAGGGCAACCTGACGGGAAAATATGTCGAATCAGCGGATTAGCAATTCAGTTGAGAATTCCATAAAAGCAAAAGACTTAAGCGGTTCAACTAAGGTCGGACTGTCTTTATTGCCAGAAAAACCAAGACCCCGCGGATGGCATAGATTCTACTGGTTGACGCCGATTGTTTTCCTAATCGTTTGGCAACTACTTCGCAAGGGCATAGCCTGGATACACACGGTAAATAATAGCACATACAGTTACAAGGTATTCTTCCCATTCAACTTAGCGCCCCTGGAATGGGTTGGTCTCTCGACGCGCCTTATCTTCCTGTCGCTCTCGTTACTGATTGGTTTGGTTATCTGGCGTTGGCGCGGTGGTTTAGCAGGTCTCAAAGATAATAAATTCCTACCGCTTCTTTTTTTGATTTGTCTAATAATGTTCTATACGTTCAACGCGGTATCCTACGGCCCTGCGGGTGCTATAACCCACACCGTGAATGAAGTAATGGATTACCCTATCGCTGGCGAGCACTTCACCGACGTTGGCGATCTCTTTGAGCGCTTCAACGAGATTGCCCCAACTCTAACCGAACACGCGACACACCATATACCCAGTCACCCTCCGGGTCCGGTATTTCTCTGTAGGATCATGTTGGGATTGGACCCGAGCGGTTGGTTGTTGAGTGTTTTTCTCATCCTCGCAGGGGCAGCTTCTCTCTGGCCTGCGTGGGCGCTCCTCGGCGAGTTGGGTCTTACAGGGGAACGTCGGAGGGCGATCCTGCTACTCTGGCTGATCCTGCCGGCCGTGATAGCGTATACGATGACCTCCTTCGAGGCTCTGTTTTCAACCTTGATGCTTACCGGTATCACTCTAGGAATCAGAGCGGTAAAAAACAGAAGATATTCTATCGCCATCGGCGCGGGTCTGGTGTTGGCTTTTGGCGGGTTGATCAACTACTCGGTTGTAATCGTCGGCCTGGGGCTCACAACGGGTGCCGTCTTCGTCATTCACCGCGGTAAAAAACTGCGCGCCCTTTTCCCGCTTCTGTTCACTGGATTATCCTTTGTCGGAGCATACCTGTTGCTATATCTTATAAGCGGATTCAGTTATTTGAAGGGCTTCTTTCTGGCGGCAGCCTATGAGAATCCCGATGGCTTCAGGCTGTTTTCCCGACCTCTTGGTTACCTGACCGGCTTGACGACCAGCATTGGCGATCTGTGGTGGTTTCTCTGGCCCTGGCTCGGCTTGTTGCTCATCGCGGGGATCCGGGAGGTCCGTCGAAAACCGGTTCCCGAAGACGGCTGGGCCTGGGGGTTCCTTCTTTCATTGTTGCTCATGTTCCTCGTCGGGGCATGTAGGGTGGGTGAAACCGCCCGCATCATGCTCTTCGCATATCCGTTCTTGTTATATCTGATCCAAAGGAGCGGACCCCGCTTTTGGCGCCGCTTCGGAGGTATATCCGCCTTGACCTATGGCGCCAATCTCGCCTGTTTTGGTCTATTTCATACTTACTGGTAAAGGGATAATCACCAATCATGAACGGTTATTATCATACTATCTATACCAACCTCAGTGAGTGGGTGTATGCTATCGTACCACCAGATGATGGGGCGATGCGGCGGATAGCGTGAAGCTTGACCGCCGCGTCAAGTGTCCGGCGTACACCCGCCGAATCCACGATCGCTGAGGCGGTGGCACAGTTTTTGCGCAAATGAACCATGAATAGCTCTGCGAAGCTTCACTCCTGCAAAAATCTGTGCCACCGCCGGCGATGGGCACTTGATCTCGACCGAAAAGGACGACGAGGGGCGTTTAAGGCCGACATACTCCCGAACTCCAATGCAGATAACGACGGATACGGAATTACAAATTATCTCTCACGGTGGATTCAAACCTAATCCCCGTCCGTTTATCCGAGAGAGGTCGTCTAGGTTTGAACAGCGAAACGACCCAAACGTCCTTAACTGTCTCAAGATAATACTCTACACCGGTTCAGAAACGTGTGATAATCCCCTGGTAAAAATTCTTAAAAAAAGAAGCATGGGATATTGATTCTACTGGTAGTAGTCGGGGTTCTGGCCGACGTCGCACCGCGTCTGCCTGACTTCGTCGAGAAGGCCGACCCCGCCAAGCTGGGCATGATCTGGCCCGTGGAAGGCCACCCCGACCTTCTGGGATTCGGCTCCACGGAGAACTTCGCCTTCGACGCCCCCGGTTTCCACGGCGGAATCAACATCTCCTCGCCGGCCGGCACGGTGGTGTTTGCCGGCGAGGTGCCGCCCTACGGCACCCTGGCGATAATCGAGCATGACAAGGGGCTCCGAACCTGGTACAGTCCCCTTTTCCGCCCCAAGATAACCAAGGGCGACGAGGTGACCCAGGGTCAGATAATCGGTCAGGTTGACCGAAGCTCCTACTCCCCGGAATATCATCTCCACTTCGAGGTGCATCTGGAAAACCTGCATCTGGACCCTCCGGCCTTTTTGCCCGATTTTGAGGATTAACCCGCAACTCTCCCGGCGGCTGCTGCGTAGCTCAGGGGGACTAACGTTGAGCCGCCCGGGCCTAACGGTATCATCGTTTTCGATACGGACACCTCTGGTGTGCGGATTTGATTGGAGAAGACATGGCTAAACGGATATTCACCACCCTGGTGGTTGGCGTGCTGCTGGGGCTCTCGCTCTGGGTCATCGCCGGGGCGGGCGACTACGTCCTGGCCGAGGGGAGCGAGGTCAACTCCTACCAGCTCCTGGCCACCTTCAACGCCACCCTGCGTCTGATCAGCCGGGAGTACGTGGAGGAGCGGGCCTTCGATGAACTGATCTACGGGGCCATCCGCGGGATGCTCGACACCCTGGATCCACACTCCATGCTGATGGAGCCGGACCTTTACGACAACCTGAAGCTGGAGACCACCGGCAGGTTCGGCGGTCTGGGGATGCAGGTGCAGATCACCGCCGAGGACGATACCCTGACGGTGATGGCGCCCTTCGATGGCACGCCGGCGGCGCGGGCCGGCCTCATGCCCGGTGACAAGATCGTGGAGATAGACGGGGAGAGCACCTACGACATGGACATCAGCGAGGCGGTGAGCCTGATGCGCGGCGAGCCGGGGACCGAGGTCACCCTCTCCATCTACCGACCCGGCATGGACGAGGTCATGGAGATCACCCTCGAGCGCGAGGAGATCGAGGTGGACAGCGTCCCGGATCACTTCATGGTCAACCCCGTCACCGGCTACATCCGCATCAGCGACTTCTCGGTTGACACCGCCGATGAACTCGCCACGGCGATCCGGGAGCTCACCGGCGAGGGGATGGAGCGGTTGATCCTGGATCTGCGGAGCAATCCCGGCGGTACTTTGGAGGCCGCCGTCGAGGTGAGCCAGGTCTTCTCCCACCCCGGCGAGCTTGTCGTCTACACCGAGGGTCGCAACGCCCCGGAGACCCACACCGAGTACAGGGGAACCGGGAACGGTTTCCGGACCGACTTTCCCGTGGCTCTCTTGGTTGACTCCGGCTCGGCCTCGGCCTCGGAAATAGTCACCGGCGCCCTCAAGGCCTGGGACCGCGGCGTGATCTTCGGCACCACCACCTTCGGCAAGGGATCGGTGCAGAGCATCTTCAACCTCTCCAAGCTCCAGCCCGGCGCCCCCGACAATATGGCAGTCAAGCTCACCGTCGCCCGCTACTTCACCCCCGACGGCGTCTGCATCGAAGGCGTGGGTATTGACCCCCACGTTTACCTGGAGCCGATCATCTACACCGGCTTCACCGCCCGCTTCGTCGGCTCGGGTTACCATCGCGCCATCGCCACCGACTTCCGCCTCGCCCACGAGATCAACCCGGAGGGGGTCTTCGCCGATCTCACCGACGTTAAACTGGCCGGCCTCGTCGAGACCTTCATGGCCGAACAGGAGGAGCCCTTCGAGTACACCGGCGACGAGCTCACCCCCGAGGTTCTCGACCAACTGCGCCTCTACATCCGATCAGAGATCATCACCCAGCTCGGCGGCGTGGACGGGCGCGCCAACGCCTCCCGCTTTCGCATCGCCAACGACCCCTGGGTGGCCGAGGTCATCCGGCTGATGGCCGACGAGTCCGCCCTGGCCAAGGCTCGCGCCGAGACCGTGGTTAAGCTCGCCGAGCTGGTCGAAGAGGAGTAGATGAACCTCCATCGGCTGGTCGCCGTACTGGTCTGTCTTTCGGCCGTGGTCGCCACGGCCGAAAGCGTCATCTGCTCAGGATGTGGCGAGGTTTCCTCCCCGGAGGACCTCTACTGCGCCACCTGCGGCGCCCGGCTGGCCGGGTCCGAGGAGGTACTGCGCGCCAAGGGGGCCGTGGTGGCTGTCCGCGTGGACACCGACCTCTTCTGGCGCGTACCCGATATCAAACCCGATCTCACCGAGGTAGCGCCTCCACGTTTCCCCGGCTCCGGCTTCGTCATAGACGACGCCGGCCACGTGGCGACCAGCGCCGAGTTCCTTACCGGCTGGCGCATGGTCTGGGTACGCACCACCGACGGCGAAGAGAGGCCGGCCGAGGTGGTGGGGGTGGACCCCCCCACCGGCATCGCCCTGTTGAGGATCGAAGATCCGCCCCCTCCCGTGGTTTGGGCCCCGGATGGCGAGCTCGAGGCCAACGCCCCGATGCACATCCTCGGCCGTTCACCCGAGCTGGGGCTGTTGGACATACCGGCGCTCGCCACGGGGAGGCGTGCGCGGAGCGGTTTCACCGAGATTGAACGGTCGCTTTTACTGGTCGCCGCCGTGGAACCGCCCTGTTGGGGAGGCCCGGTGATCAACGCCGACGGCCGGGTGGTGGCCATGATCGAGGCCCGTCCCGGTCCCTTCCTGGAGTCGGGGAGGGCGCTCGGCGTACCGGTGGAGCTCGTGCGTGAGGTTACGGACCGATTGAAGGCAGGTGCGGGAATCCCACGATCCTACCTCGGCGTTGTACCCACGGCGAACACCGGCGGCCCCGGTCTTCGGGTCCAGTTCCTACTGCCCGGCTCCACCGCCAAGGCGGTGGGGCTCTTGAGGGGCGACGTCCTCCTCTCAATCGACGGCGAACTGGGCGCCGATCCCATCACCTTCCAGAGCGCGGTGTTGGAGCGGGAGATCGGCACGGTTATCGAACTCGCCGTCCTCCGCCTGGAGGTGGAGCTGATGGTTCGGGTTACGCTGGCCGAACGCCCCCTCGAGCCGCGCCTGGATGCGTACGACGCCCTGAACTTCTACCTGGGCCTCGAGACGGACCCCGTGCCCGGCGGTTTCGACGTCATAGGTCTGGTGCCGGGCGGGGCGGCTGACCGGCTAGCCTATCCCCTGGAGATGCCCAAGATCTACCGCGCCCTGGCCGGCGCCGACTTCGACACCGAACGGGGCGCGGAGCTGAAGGCTCCCGACGTGCTCGGGGACATCGTGGCCAGGAGCTACCTGGAGCGGCACTTCGCCATCGGCCTCTTCTGGGGGCCGACCCGCTACGAGGGCAAGGTCTTCATCGTCCCCCTGCGCCGACCGCTTATCGTCTAGACACGGTCACCCACGAAAAAAAAGGGATCACAACCCTTATCTGGACCAACTGAACTCCACAAAGAAAGAAATATTTCCGACCCATAGATGTAGGGCGGGCCGTCCTAAAGATCGGCTCCTACCTGTTTTCAATGGTGAAATAAAGCATCGTTCGCGGGAAATGATTATCAAATTCAAAAAAAAGCCCTCTTCGCGGAGCTGGGGTCCAGCGCCCTGCGCTGGCGGCGGGGTTGGGAAACCCCGCCCTACGAAGGAACTCTAGACTCATACCTCTAATCTAACCGAGTTCGTTATCTGAGGTGCTACTTTCTTTAGGCGGAAAAGTGAACACACACTTTCTTCATATCCGCCATATTTATAAGGAAGATACACTTTCTTATCGGTTCGTTTTCTAACGGTGACGCCAAAAAAAACACCCGATGGCGAGGTTTTTTTATCGTTTACGGACCGGGGATCAGATCACGCCGAAGAAGAGCATCAGGCCGATGTAGCCGCTGCCGTTAAAATGGTCCTTCTCGTCGGTGACCCAGATGTAGCCGCCCTGAAGGCCGAGGCCGAACCAATCCAGGGGCGTCCAGGTCACCTCGATGCCGGGCTCCAGACAGAAGAAACCGGCCTCGTAGAGCTCGACGGTGTAGAAGCTGTTTCCCGCTTCTTCGACGATGCGCTGGAACTCGTAGGAGCCGCCACCGACGAGGAGCGGGAGCGAGATTGTAAGCTGATCGGTGAGATCGAAATATGGTTCCAGGATCAAACCGCCGAAGCTGATGCTCTGGCTGATGTCCTGGTCGTCGGGGGCGCCGAGGACGGTCAGGCTGCTCGCACCGCCGCCGCCGATGCGGAGCCAGCCGTTCACCGCCCCGTAGCCCCGGCCGCCGACCACCAGGAAGCTGCCGTCGAAGTCTTCATCCACATCCGAGTTGTCGTAGAAGTAGTAACGGGCGAAGGGGCCGCCGCCACCGCCGCCGGAATCGTCGGACCGCTCGTTGGTCTGTGCAGTTACGGTGAGGATGAGTGCAAGCACCAGGACGACCGCATTTCGCATGGATCTCCTTTTGTCTCAGGGAACGCCGAAGAGGAAGGCGCCGCCTCCACCCTCAC
>DAOVLG010000023.1 GCA_030631385.1 Candidatus Coatesiibacteriota bacterium
ACTTGCTCGTGTCGAAGAGGGGAACCTTGAATTCCTCCAGTTCGGAGGTGCTGGGACCGGTATCAATCGGGGTCGGCATCCCCTCGGGAGCGGCCTCGATGGTTTCGCCGAGGATCTCATCCCAGATCCCCTCGGTTGGAATGATGGGCTCTTCAACCTCCTCGGGCGGAGCGGTCGGCCCCGCCGGTTCCTCGGCCATGGCCGCGGGTGACGGGGGCAGTGTGGTTCGGGCCCAAGAGCTCACCGGTGGTGGAGGAGGTGCGGTGGGAACGGCCTCACCCAGGGAGGACGGTGGCGGGGGTGGACCGGCGGAGACCGGCTTCGAGGTTGGAGGAGGCGGTGGTCCGGCGATCTCGGGAGCGGCGGGACTCACCTGGACGGCTTCCAGGGGTTCATCGCTCGCGCCGCTGGGGGCGAGCTTGGAGAAATCGCCTATCTTGAGGCTCTCCTTGAGCTTGGCCGCCCGCTCGGCGTTCCTCCGTTTGATCTCCTCAATATAACTCTGGTCAACCATAACAGATCCTTCCAAACGACTGGCTGGTCTGGCTTGAACTTGTAGAGCCGGCGATTTTTTCTTTAGGATTTTGTTAGAATCGAAGAGCCGGTAGCGGGGTGTGTTTAAGTCGTTCTACCGGACCGCTCGGGACTCTTGTCATACCAATCTTGTGGTTCTATCCGTCTGGTGCAGCCTGTATCGGCGATTTGCCCACCAAATACAAGTTTGCCATAAGGTAAGGAAATATGCAAATTGTATTCTCTATATAAAGACGAAATGGCTGAAGATATAACGCAGCTTTTCCCGGTAGAGATCGTATTCCTCGTAGCTTACCTCACCTATCAGCGTATATACGTAGGAGTCCTTGACGAAGAAGGCAACGACGCGGATGTCGGCCTGGGTGTCTAAAGTATGGGTTACCTTTATCACGTAGTAGGTACCCGACAAACCGTCGGAATCCAGGGTGGTCGTCGGTTCCCAGGTGTCAATATTGTAGGGATGCTCCGGGTTCAAGGCGTAGAGCATTATGTTTTCAAAGGATTGGTGGGACAGTGAATTAGAGGTACGCGATTCGCCAAGCGCAAGCTTTCCCACCCGCATGCGAACCACGGGGACTAGGGCGTCGTAGAGGGTCAGGCGGCAGATCTCCGTGGCCTCCAACCAGATGACCGCACTGAAAGCATCAATCTCATCATAACGTAGGCCCGTGCCGTAGGCGAATTCCCAGTTTATACCGGGCCTGAGGAGTTGGATACCCTCATCGAAATAGTTGATCAGGTTCTCATCTATATCGAGGCCGGACCCCCTTACCACAGGGGTTCTCTCAGTCTCCCCACCCTCGTCCCCGCTAAACAGATCGGAATCGGTAAGGTAAAAGATGAGCCAAACGATGATTGCTAAGGCGGCACCCAGGAGGATGATATGCGTGAAGGAGCCGTACTTGGAGCGCGGCGCAGACGTTCGTCGAAAGCGTACCCGTGGCTCTTCAGCGCGCTTTAGGTCCTCGTCCCTGTTCACGTAGCCTCTAGTATTTTCACCGGTCCGTGGGCTTTGTACCCCGCCCGCTCTACTACGGGTAAACCTCTATCCACTTTAGCCAATTACGATGGTCAAAACATAACCGGATTTTCTTGAATTGTCAAGGTCTTATGCATGGGCGAGGGTTTTAAACCTCTTGTCCGGGGCTCCAAATCCAAATCCTCACGTTCCGACCCGACGTGAGTTAACACCGCCACCTCGCCCGTCATCCCAACTGCCCCATTGACTGCCGTCCTGGTTGTCGCTAGAATGGTCGGGAACTCCTAGCCCCGGGATCCAAGTTGAAAAGACTCTTCCCCAGTCTGGTAGCCGTCATTTTTCTCTCCACTGGTTGCTTCCTCTTCGGCGGGGGAGGCGGTTCCCAGCCCGCTCCCCACGACGAGGAAACAACCTCCGTCAAAGCCCCCGGCGAAATCTCCGAGCTGGCCAAGCTCATAGACGCCGGCAACGACTACCTGATCGCGGGTGATCTGCGCAACGCCACCCGGGAGTACGAAAGGGCACAGGAGATCGCCCCCGACGATCCCTTCGTCAACAACAATCTCGGCCTGGTCTACATGGAGAAGGAGCTCTTCTCCCTCGCGGTCTCCTACTTCGAGAGAGCGATAGAGGTGTTACCCTACTACTACAAGGCGCACAACAACCTGGGCAATGCCTACCACGAGCTGGGGTATCGCGATCTGGCGGAGGAGGCATACGAGGAAGCGCTGAAGGTTAAGCCCGACTATACGCTGGCCCATTGGAACCTGGCCCTTCTTCTGGAGAAGACCGGCGACACTCTGGACGCGATCCGCCATTGGCAGCGTTACATCAGCCTCTCGGCGGGTGAGGGTGACATCGCCTTTGCCCGGAGCCGCATCGCCGCTCTGCGCGACGGCACCTCCACCGCGCCGGAGGAGGTGGAGGCGATCAGTGAAGAGGAAGCGGAGCACTTCGTTGAGTAACAAGCTTTTGATCCTATCGCTTATACCCCTCACCCTTCTCACCTTCTGCCGAGAAGAGTCCCGGCTCTCCTTTTATCCCATCGCCCCCGATGGTGATCTGGCGGACCGGGTGGCCACCCCGGAGTTGGCACCGGGCGATCACGTTACGACCGGCGGTCTGGTGAACGACACCGGCGCCCTGACCAGTCTGACCTCCTACGACTGGGGCCCGGGGGGGATCACCCGGGAGGTCTACTTCCTGGAACCGAGGCGTCCCGATCTCGAGGGCAGCCTCGTCCTCGTCACCGACGCCGAGGTGGTCGAAACCGGCGTCTACGGATACGGTATCAGACTCACCGGCGGCGTTGCAGAGCCCGACCCGGTCCCCGTGCCGGCAGTCAAGGCGCCGGAGGAGTACCTCGAACGGCTGGACCGGCTCGATCTGGACGCCCTCTCCGCCCATCCGGAGCACAACGGCAACTTCCACCCGGCGCGGATGGATATCGAGGCCCTCACCTGGCGGGCGGTGGACTGGGTAGGTGGACCGAACACCCGCCGTTGGCTCCTCCAGGCATCGAGATTGCCGCTTCCGCCCTTCGCCGATCCCCGTCTGGAACGCTGGCTGCAGATATTCGCAACCGTGGATGGGTGTGGGAGGATGCTCCAGGTCTGGGTTGGGATCCGGGGCAGCTTCCTCGAATAGGTATTTCACCCCAAACACCCCTTGATAAAAAAAAGCGCCAACAGGTTACACCGATGGTGGACCGGCCTCAAGGGGGCGGTCGGTTCTTTATTCCGCTCGCGGTATGAGCGGAATGGGGGGCTCATGCCCGAGCCCACAGACTCCGCCCATCCCCGCACCTCCGACCTCACCCACAGTCGCCTCAAACCAACTAAACCAATCCAGATAGCCCGGCGAAGGAAGCGCCGCCGGTTGGTCCGAGACTTAGGTTTAGCCTGTGTGGCGGTCTTCACCCTGTTTTCCCTCTACAACCTGAGGGTTCAGTTCCCCCGTACTTCCTTCGCCATCTACCCCCGTTTGGGTGGTTACTACGCCTATCGGGGCGTGCTCGGGGTTCACAGTAAATACTCGGACGGCTCCGGCTCCTACGGTGAGATCGCTGTCCTGGCCCGGCGCGCAGGCCTCGACTTCGTCGTCCTCACGGATAGGCAAACGATGAGAGCCCGCTCCGACGGGGTGGTCGGAAACTACGGCCACCTGTACCTTCTGTGCGGGGCTGAACTCAAGCGTCCCGAGGGGAAGATGTGGATTCTGGGTCCCCGGGCTCTGCCTGAGAATCTTCGCCGGGCGACAGCGACCATCTGTGCCGAGGTGAACGAGGAGGGTCTTTCGGTGATCGCCATGCCCACCGACCCCGAAGAACCCTGGGAGGATTGGGGCCTCTCCAACTTCACCGCCCTCGAGGTAGTCAACCTGCGCAGTCTCTGGAGAAGGGCGGACCCCTTTCGGTGGGTCGGGGCGGTGAGCGTGAATCTCCTGGACGGTCCCGGCTCCTACGCGCGCCTGGGCGTTGATAAAGCGGTTTTCACCCTCTGGGACGAGCTGTGCCAAACCAGGCCGGTGGTGGGCCTCGCCTCCGCCGAGGTCCTCGGACGGACGCGGGTGATCGGTGACTGGTATCTAAAGGTTCCCAGTTACTCCAGCGCCTTCAAAACGATCCACACCTGCGTCCTCCTCCCCTGGCGCCTGCCCGAAAACCCCCGTATCGCGTCGGTTCTTATCACACAGGCCCTCGCACGCGGTCACTGTTTCGGCTGCATCGCCCCCATCGGGGACGGTCGTGGTTTCAGGTTCACCGCCCGCTCAAACGACTCCTTGGCCATCATGGGCGACGAGATATACCTGGAACCTCTGACCCTCGAGGCCTACTGCCCACCCGCCGAGGGGGTCGAGCTCCGCCTCTACCGAGACGGTAGACTGATAAAACGGTTCGAGGACAAGCGGCTCGCTTACCAAGTGGTTAATCCCGGCGTGTACCGCGTCGAGGCCTGGGTCGAGGCCCCCAACCTCCCCTGGGGCACGGTGCAGCGGCTCTGGATATTTTCCAACCCGATCTACATCCGCCCCAGACCCGTCGAGGTCGAGGTGGCGCCTTGAACATCGAGCTGCGTAAAAGGTACGGAATTTACATCCACGTGCCCCTCTGTCGACGCCGATGCGACTACTGCGACTTCACCAGTTACGTAACGACGCCGGAGATCAGGGGGCGGGTGGCCGTCGGCCTGTTGAAGGAGATAAACCTCCACCCCGAAACCCGCGGGAGGACGCTCTACATCGGTGGCGGAACCCCCAACCTCCTCGGAGTCGGTGAGCTCGGTGATCTGATCGCCCGGGCCCGAGACCGTTTCCGACTCCCGCTGGGAGCCGAGGTTTCCATCGAGTCGAACCCCGGCGCCAACTCCGGGTTGGGCTATTTCGAGGCGCTCCTCCGGGCGGGGTTGACCCGGCTTTCGGTGGGCTTTCAGAGCTTCAACGACGGCGAGTTGCGGATGCTCGGCCGTCTGCACCGATCCGTTGACACGGACATCTTCTCGAGCGCCCGGCGGGCCGGGGTCAGATCCATCTCCATTGATCTTATGTACGGTCTGCCGGGACAGAGGCCGGAGGATTTTTCGCGAAGCCTGGAATCGGCGCTGAGAGTGGGGGTGGATCATGTCTCACTCTACGCCCTTAAACTCGGTCGGGACACCCCATTGGGCCTTCTCGTTGCGCGGGGAGAACTTCCACCACCCGATCCCGACGCCGCCGCAGACGCCTACTACGCCTCACTTGACCACCTCGAAGCCGAGGGGTTTTTACAGTACGAGCTCTCCAACTTCGCCCGTCCCGGGCACCGTTGCCGGCACAACGAGATCTACTGGGAGGCCGGGTATTTTATCGGAATCGGTCCCTCGGCGGTGGGCGACGACGGGGAGGTCCGACGCCGGAACACGCCGGACCTGGAGGCCTGGTTGGGTTCCGTGGAGAAGGGCGAAAAACCCGATTGTGATGTTGAACGGCCTACGCCGGCGCAGCGCCGGATGGAGATGGGAGTATTGGCGCTCAGAACCCGCGCCGGCTTGAGTGAGCGCAGATTCTCCGAACGCTGGGGGGTAGGTGTAGTGCAGGCCTTTCCCGCGGTGGAGGAGCACCGGGCCGGGGGGCGTCTGGAATTATCCCGGGAACGCTGGCGCATCGTTCGGGAACACCAACTCATCGCCGACCGCATCCTCTCCGATCTGGCGGACTGATACCGGTTGACCCAACAAGGGGTTTAAACCCCTTGTCTAATAGTATATAATTGAGAAAAATTATTGCCTCGGAATACCCGTAGGGTTACAACATCTGCGCGCCGTTCAAGGAGTGTCATGAAGCGAATCGTTATCAGCACCGAAGAGCTGGAAACAATCCGCAAGGGCGCCCTCAACGAGATAGACCGCCTGACCTCTAAGCTTAGAGACACCATGAACAGCTACTTCCTCCGCTTTAAAACCGAGGATGTGCACACCTGGAGTATGTACCGCGGGAACCCGGCCCACACCGGAACCGCGGGGCCTACCCACGACATGATCGAGGGGAAGCTCAAGTTCTCCTATCGAGTAGGTCCCAATATCAAAACCTCCCCCATCGTCACCCCCCAGCACATCTTCACCGCGGCCAACGGGGGTAATGAGTTCCACTGCATCAGCCTGGAATCGGGTGAGCTGGTCTGGAAGAGCGTCTTCGACTCCCGGGTAACCAGTCCCGCCGCGACGTCCTGGGACGGCTTCGTCTTCGTGCCCTGCGACGACCAGCAACTCTACTCCATCGGGATCGAATCGGGGTTGATTCGGTGGAAGTTCCACATGGACGACATCGTGCTCAACACCCCCTGCGTGGACGGTACCAACGTCTTTTTAACCAGCCGCGAGGGTTACCTGATCGCCCTGGACGGCTCCCACTGCCAACTGAAATGGATCAGCCCCTGGGAGTCGGCCTTTAGTGAACCATCCGCCGGCGAGGTCAACATCTTCATCGGTACCTACGACGGCTGTCTGATGTCGGTCTGGCAGGGTTCCGGGGACATCAAGTGGAAGACGAAATCCCTCGGCAAGGCCACCAGTTCCGCCGCATATTACGACAAGCGAGTTTTCTACTCCCTGCCCGAATCGGATAAGAGCCGGGGCTACCTCTACGCCCTCGACGCCCAGTCGGCCAAGATACTCTGGCGCTACGAAACCATCGCCTCCATAACGTGCTCCAGCGCCATTGCAAAGGACTGTATCTACATCGTCGTCCAGAACTACCTCGAGTCGCTGACGGTCGCTGACGCACAGAAACGCTGGCGCTTCGGCACCGAAACCCCCATCCGTTCTTGCCCCACGGTTATTGATGATGCGGTATTCATCGTCACCAAGGCCGGGGTCGTCCACGCGGTTGACGTGAACACCGGCAAGGAGATCTGGAACAAAGAACTCGGGGGAGGGGTGGTCGGCTCCAGTGCATACGGAAACGGCGCGTTGGTGGTGAGCTGCGAGGACGGTTTGCTCTACGCCTTCTGTTAGCAGGACCGGCCTCGGGTGTGCATCGCTGCAGCGGGAGGGTGGATGGCGAAAATATCCGCCCTTCGTTACGAGTGCAAAACGCAACCAATCGGGCTATCCATGCGTAAATAAACGTAGAAGTCCGTACCGAATCCAGGCCATGCACCCAAATCCGTCAATCCGCTTCCTTCTCGTCGTCTTTACCCCTCTCATTCTTCTCGTGGGTTGCGCCCCCGAGGAATCCAGAACGGGATGGGAGATCAACGAGCTGGCCGTGCAGGTGCGGCAGAATCCAGAGGACCCCGAGCTGCGCTTCCGTTTTGGGTTGGCGTTCGTGGAAGCGGAACCGCCCGATTGGGAGCAGGCCGTCATCCAATTCGGACGTGCCGCCGAGCTCGCTCCGACCTTCACCGACGCCCACTTCAACCACGGCGTGTGCCTGGCCCGGATCGAGCGTTACTCTGAGGCCGAGGAGGCTTTCCGGCTGACCATCAGCCTCGATCCCGACTTCGCTTCAGCCTGGAGTAACCTGGGGGTCATCCACCAACTGCACCGACGCTTCGAGGAGGCCGGTGATGCCTTCCAACGCGCCGCGATGCTCGACCCCTCCTCCTACGAGGCGATCTTCAACCTCGGTTGTTCCCGCGAGGGTCTGCGTGACATGCCCGGAGCGATAGACGCCTATGAGAAGGCGATTGCGGTCCGAGGGGACCTGCCGCACGCCTACAGCAATGTTGCCCGCCTCTACTACCTGGCCGGCCGGTATTCCGACGCCATCAATCGTCTCGAGATTGCCGCGGAGCTTTTGCCTGACACCCCCGCCATCTACTACGATCTCTACCAGTGCCACCGGGCCCAGGGTGACATCGTAAAATCCGAGGAATACTACAAGACAGCGATAACCATAGATCCCCGCTACGCGGAGATATACGGTGAAGCGAGGGATTTCATTCCCCTACCCCAGGAATTCCTCGTAACGGATCCCCGCCCCGAGGAGGATGCAGATGAAGATTAAACCCTTAACCGGTGTGTTGATGCTCGTGGCCGCCGTGTCGGCCGGCTACCTGCTGGCGGTGGCCTGCTCCTACGATCCCATCGGCATAACCCGGGAGGGCGCCGCAAAGATCAGGGTCTACGAGATACCCGGCGCCAACTTCCAGGGTAACCAGTATGTGGATTTCGACGAACTCCACTTCGATCCGAACAACGATGACACCTCGCCCATGGTGCTGATCTACACCGACCAGGACAGCGAGAAGGTGACCTGGTATCCGGTTCCCCTGGGTGATTGGTACGTCCGGGACGGGGAGATGCACCTGGAGGCCGAATCCAACTGGTGGTACCGCGTCGTTATCCTCTACCAGCTGGAGGATTGACATGCGACGCATCGTACTAATTGCCGCGCTGGCGGTCTGGACGTTGGGTCTGTGGTCCTGCGGCGATCCGGAGACGATCATCGAGCCCTTCGCCAGCCACGTCGCGTACGAGTTCGCAAAGGACGAGGTGGAAGCAGCCAGCGGTTGGCTCCAGATTGCCGAGCTCGAGCACGACTCGGTCGCTGAGGCCCCCGGGGTCCAGGTCTGGGGCGACGGCCCCCAGGACGCCGACGACGACGGCGACGGCCCGGGAGAGCCCTACACCCGCTGGGATCAGCTCGCGCCCGAGGACTACCGCATCCTCGACGGCCAGCTCTTCATCTTCCTCTCCGGCGACGATTCCGAGGACAGCCGTCACTACCGCGTGGTCATCTCCCGCCAGAGCCTGGATTTGGATTAGACCTCATCACCCGGTCGCCCGCCCGATGTAGGGGCCGACCTCCGGGCGGTACGGTAACGCTTTAAGCCGCCGCGGCGGGGATGGAATCCCCGCCCTACATTTAGGCCGCATTTCGTTGGGGGGCACGCCACCTCTTTTTCTCTTGTCGAATATCCCGATTTGTTACAATAGCGGGGCTCGAAGGAGGACTGTGGAAGTAACACCGTCCCGCCGTCTCACCGCGGTCAAGCCCTACATCTTCTCCGAGATCGCCCTGTGGCGTCAAGCCGCCGCGACGAAGGGGCTGGAGGTTATAGATTTGGGCCGTGGAGGGCCGGACATCGGTCCTTACGGTGAGGCCGTGGAGGAGTTGGCCGTCACCGCCGCCGATCCCACCAAGTACTCCTACACCCCCTACACCGGCTCGCCGGAACTTTTGGGGGCAATCGTCCGGTGGTACCAACGGTGCTTCAGAGTAAAAATTTCCTCGGGCGACATCGCTCTCCTGCCAGGCAGCAAAGGGGGGCTGTCCAGGTTGAACCTGGCCCTGGCCGATCCTCACGACACGGTAATCCTCCCCGATCCGGCCTTCCCTTCATATGCCAGCGCCGCCGTGGTGGCGGGACTGGAGGTGCACCGTCTGGAGCTGAAGGACGAACTGGATTGGCACCCCGATCTGGTGGGGATACCGAACGAGGTTGCCGAACGGGCGCGCTTCATCCTCCTCAACTATCCCAACAACCCAACCGGCGCGGCGACAACGGGAGATTTTCTCACCAAGCTGGTGGACTGGGCTCGGCGCACCCGGACCTTGGTCGTGTATGACAACGCATACCAGTTCGTTACCTACGACGGCAACGAGCCACTCTCGATCCTGTCCGTCCCCGGGGCGGAGGAGGTGGCCGTCGAATTCCACACCCTCTCTAAGGCCTACGGTATGGCCGGGGTCCGGATCGCCTTCGCCGCCGGGCACTCCCAAGCGATCGCCGCGCTGAAGAAAATCGAGGTTTACTACCAGGCCGGCATCTTCGCCCCCTCGCTGGCGGCGGCGACCGTGGCCCTGAACGAAGGCGACGACGCCGTGGCCGAGGCGGTGGCCGTCTACACCGATCGAAGGGATGCGGTTTCAACACTCCTGGATGAGATGGGTTGGCAACACGAGAAACCGGGGGGCGCCACCTACTTCTGGCTAAAACTCCCCGGAGGAAAAGGGGAGGATGTCGCCTTCTGCAGGGGTCTGCTTGAAACCACGGGGGTCGTCCTCACCCCCGGCTCCGCCTTCGGCGAGGCGGGAAGGAGATACGTCCGGCTGTCGGTGACCCAGCCCCGGGAAAGATTGGAACGGGCGCTCGAGTTGATCGGGAAGTACCTGGGGGAGCGGGAATGACAACTTGGCGGCAGGCGCTCATCGCTCTTGGATCCAACTCGGGGGACCGGCTGAAAAACCTGAGTGAGGGACTCGCCAAACTTTTAAAAGACAACCGGCTGGAGCTCATCTCCGCCAGCGGTGTCTACGAAACCGCAGCCCAGGAGAAGGCCGCCGGCGGCAAGAATTTCTACAACGCCACGGTGCTCGTAAAAACCTCTCTGGGGCCGGATGATCTCATCTGGCTGATGGGAAAAATCGAGCACCGTTTCGGTCGCCTATCGGACAGAAAACGCCGCGACAGGAGCCGGCGGCTGGACCTCGATCTAATCTATCTGGGCGATCTGGTTTGCAACCGAAAGACAAGGGGTTTAAACCCCTTGTTAATTGTACCGCACCCACGCCTGCGGAAGCGTAACTTTGTCCTGGCCCCGGCCAACGAGATCGCGCCCCGGTTCGTTGATCCCACCGATGGACTGACCGTCGCCGGATTGTGGAGGGCCTTGCAAAAAGAGGGAGCCAAGAAACCCGAACGGGTAGCGGAACTAATCCCAAGGGGGAGGGATGGGAACTGAACAAGCAGCCAGACGCCTCTCGGCGGTTCAGATAAAGGCCATGAAGGCTGAGGAGAAGAGGATCGTCTGTCTCACCGCCTACGACTACGCAAGCGCCAGAGTCTGCGACGAGGCGGAGGTTGATCTCGTCCTCGTCGGCGACAGCCTGGCCAACGTCATCCACGGACGCCCCACCACCCTGGCGGTCACCATGGACGACATGCTTTACCACACCGCCATCGTTAACCGGGCGCTCAAGCGGGCCATGCTCGTGGGAGACATGCCATTCTTGAGTTTCTCGTTGGGTGAAATCGAGGCGGTCCGTAACGCGGGCTACTTCGTCTCCGAGGGCGGGGCGCAGGGGGTGAAGCTTGAGTGGCAACCGGGAATAGACCGAAGAGTCAAGGCGATCACCGACGCCGGCATCCCGGTGATGGGCCACCTGGGGCTGACGCCTCAGGCGATCCACCGACTCGGCGGCTACAAGGTCCAGGGACGTGATACGGCCCAGGCCGATGAGATGCTGGTCGAGGCGCTGAAGATCGAACGGGCCGGAGCCTTCGCCATCGTGCTGGAGCTGATCCCCGCCGAGCTGGCCGCGCGCATCACCGAAACCGTCTCAATACCGACCATCGGCATCGGCGCGGGACCCCACACCGACGGCCAGATACTGGTCTTCCACGACATGCTGAACATGCTGCCCGGGAAGAAGCTCAAACACGTGAAGCGGTATCTGAACGGTTTCGAGTTGATGAGTGAGGCGGTTCGAGCCTATTCTGGTGAGGTGCGCTCAGGAAGCTTCCCCGGCGAGGAGCACAGTTTCAAGTAGCAACAACCCAATACAACGGCTGAAAAGGCGCTCACCGGGCGCCTTTTCATGTTGGAAAAAGGGAAACTAAGATTTTTAAATCACCGTCAGTAAAAGGACCGATAAGAAGGTGTATGTTCCTTATTCCTTTCGTAGGGCGGGGTTTGGTAACCCCGCCGCCAGCGCAGGGCGCTGGACCAACGCAGCGCGTTGGATCGCAGTATCGCGACGAGAGCCTTTTGTAAATTTAAGATTCCTGCGAAAAGCCATTTTGACACCATTGTATTTCGATGGACAGCGTATTCACCCACATGCATAAGACGTAGGGGCGGGGCTCCGCCCCCGCCCGCGGGCGACCGCAGGGGATTCATCCCACGGGTCGCCCCTACGGGAAATTGCGACTTTTACTAG
>DAOVLG010000056.1 GCA_030631385.1 Candidatus Coatesiibacteriota bacterium
GTCAGCTACTCGATCCTTCTGATGAACGCCGCCGTGCCCATCATTGACCGCTATACCGTGCCTAGATTCTTCGGGGAAAGGAAGGCCGAGCGTGCTTAAGCTGGGCTTAACCCTCTTCATCGTGACGGCGGTCATGGCCGCGGCGCTGGGCCTGGTCTATTCGGTGACCAGGGACACCATCGCGGCGCAGGAGGAGGCCAAGCTTCTCGACGCCGTGGCCGTGGTCCTCCCCTCGGATGCCGATCCGGACCGGACCGAGACCGTCACCGAAACCGAGAACGGGAAAGAGGTTCCGGATTACTTCGTCGCCCGCGATTCATCGGGCGGCGTGGTGGGCTACGCATGCGTCTGCTACGGTAGGGGTTTCTGCTCGACGCTGGAGATCATGGTCGGCTTCACCCCGGACGGGGATATCACCGGGACCAGCGTTCTCAAGCAGGGCGAGACCCCGGGTCTCGGTGAGCGGATCAACGAGGTCAAGGTCGAGGGCACCCTCTGGACCGCCATCGGCGATCTGTTTTCCGGGAAGGAAAAACCCGCGGGTCCGCCGCCGGTCCCCTGGTACCAGCAGCAGTACCTCGGCCTTAACGCCGAGGATCTCGCGCTCGTCACCGGTCCCGCCGATCCCTCGCTGAACCAGGTCCAGGCGATCACCGGGGCCACCATCACCAGTCGCGCCTTCACCGACGGCGTGCGCGAGGGCGTACGCGCATTCCTGGACCGGGACGACATCCCCCGCTGATGGGGGATTTGTCATGACTTAACGGATCACAACTCTTACCTATAACAATTAGAACCCTAATAAAAAAGAGGTATTTCCGACCCATAAAAGTAGGGTGGGCGGTCCTAAAGGTCGGCTCCTACGTGTTTTCAATGGTGAAACAAAGCATCGTTCGCGGGAAATGATTATCAAATTAAGACCTTTCAATTTACCGTAGGTGCGACTCTCTACGGTCGCCCGCGGGCGGGGACAGAGCCCCGCCCCTACGAAGGAACTAAAGACTCATATCTTCTTATCGGTCCGTTTACTGACGGTGATCCCAAGAATAATACCTCCTTAAGGAGTAGAAATCGTGCCGGTCTTCAAGGAGTTCTCCAAGGGCTTCTTCCGTGAGAATCCGGTCTTCGTGCTGGCGTTGGGACTCTGCCCCTTGCTCGCCGTTTCCTCCCTGGTGGAGAAGGGGATCGGCATGGGGTTGGCGGCGTGTTTCGTCCTGGTCTGCTCCAACGTGATCATCTCGCTCGTCCGCAGGTTGGTCCCCAAGCGGATCCGCATCCCGATCTTCATCGTGGTCATCGCCACCTTCGTCGTCATCGTGGAGCTGGTGATGAAGGCCTATCTGCCGCCTTTGTCCGAGGCGCTGGGCATCTTCATCCCCCTGATCGTGGTCAACTGCATCATCCTGGGCCGCGCCGAGGCTTACGCGCAGAAGAACAGCGTGGGCCGGGCATTCCTGGACGGCCTGGGGATGGGGCTCGGCTTCACCTACGCCCTCCTTTTGATCGCCACCATCCGCGAGGTCCTCGGCTTCGGAACCTTCCTGGGCATGAGCGTCTTCGGTCCGGAGTTCAACCCGGCCACGATCATGATCCTCGCCCCCGGCGCCTTTCTCACCATCGGTTTCCTCATGGGCTACTTCAACTGGCGTCGGCACAGGAAGAAACTCAAGACCATCCCGGAGCCCGACGCGGTCCTGGCCGAAAGGGACGCCCTGACCGAGACCACGCGGGGGGCGGCATGAGTTACGGCGTTAAGCTCATCCTCTTATTCATCGGCGCGGTTTTAGTCAACAACTTCGTCCTGATGCGCTTTCTGGGCCTGTGCCCCTACCTGGGGGTCTCCAAGCAGACCGATTCGGCCTTCGGCATGGGCATGGCGGTCATCTTCGTCATGTTCCTGGCCTCGGTGGTCACCTGGCTCATCTACCACTTCATCCTCGTCCCCCTCGATCTCGCCTGGATGAGGACCATCTTCTTCATCCTGGTCATCGCCAGCCTGGTGCAGACGGTGGAGATCATCATGCAGAAGTCCCTGCCCGGCCTTTACCGGGCCCTGGGGATCTTCCTGCCGCTCATCACCACCAACTGCGCCGTGCTTGGGGTCACCGTGCTCAACATCGACTCGAGCTACGGTTTCCTCCAGTCCGTCGTCCACGCCTTCGGTGCCGGGGTGGGCTTCACCCTGGCGCTGGTGCTGATGGCCGGGCTGCGAGAGCGGATGGAGGTGGGCAACGTGCCGAAGCCGCTCCGGGGGCTGCCCATCGCCTTCATCACCGCCGGGCTCATGTCCATCGCCTTCCTCGGCTTCTCGGGGTTGATCCCCGAGTAGGGGAGGATCGTTTTCGCCGGGGCTCGCTTGGATTTCAATTGAGATAATAAAACTGTAAACGCTTTATTGAACGCCGTTTCTGCAAGTGATATTATTCAGAGTGGAAATATCGGGTAATGCCCTGTATTGATACTCGGTCTGGCTTGACATTCACCCGGTTGGGTAATAATCTCTTCGAGCTTTACCGTTCCTATAAAATTCCTCGTAACACGGTTATGACTAATACGTGTTACAAAAGTTACTCTTTGATCGGGGTATCGGAGGCGCGGTTAAGGGCGGGTAAGGGGAGGAAGCGGTTCTTGGTCCCCTTTCTTCGTGCGGGAATTGAGAAAAGTTTCACGTAATCTGGACGGATCACAGCTCCGATCATAAGGACTTTCGAGCTTTGGGATAATCGGACCGCCGAGGCGGCTGATTCTGGATTGTGGAGGGAAGCCGATGCGGGTTATAGAGAGCGTGGAAGAGGGCCGGAAGTTAACCCAGAGATTCCTGGAAGAGGTAATGCTCATCCCCGACGGGTATAAGGTTATGAGCTGCATCCAGTGCGGAACCTGTTCGGCCTCCTGCCCGTCGGCCTACGCCATGGATTACACCCCGCGGCAGATCGTCGCCGCCCTGCGGGCCGACATAATCCACGAGGTGCTCGTGAGCAATTCCGTGTGGCTCTGCGCCTCCTGCTACTCCTGCACGGTGCGATGCCCGGCCGGTATCCCCTGGACCGATATTATGTATCAACTCAAACGGCTGGGCGAGGACGAGGGGATCATCCCGCGGGTGAAGAAGGGGCATGAGCTGGCCACGGTCTTCAACTCTATCATAGACAAGTACGGCCGCTCCTCGGAGTTTAAGCTCATGTTTAAATTCTACTTGCGAACGGGCCTGTTCAAGGCCCTGGGCCAGCTCGGTTTCGCCAGCAAACTTATTTTCAAGGGCAGGCTGGGGCTGGTGAGCCATAAGATCAAGGGTATCAGCGGCCTTCAGAAGATGATGGTCGCTATGGAGGAGGGGAAATAAAGATGGCCGCCTCGAACGGTTCCACTTACACTTACTATCCGGGTTGTACGCAGATAAAAACCAGCCGAGCGTACGATGTCTCATGTAGGGGTGTGGCCCGGGCGCTGGGTATTGAACTGGAGGAGCTCGAAGACTGGAACTGCTGCGGCGCCTCCAACTACATCGCCATAGATGCGCGGAAGGCCTTCGTCCTCTCGGCGCGCAACCTGGCCCTGGCCGAGAGGACCGGCCGGCCCGACATCGTCACCCCGTGCAGCGGCTGTTACGTGATCCTGGCCAAGGCCAAAAAGTACATCGCAGCGAATCCCGAGCTCCGCGCCGATATCAACCGGGCCCTGGCCACCGATAACCTGACGTATTCGCAGAAGGTCAACGTCCGCCATCTGTTGGACGTCCTGGTCAACGATGTCGGTGAACAGAGGGTCCGGGAGGCGGTGACGAGGCCCCTGACCGGTCTCAAGGTCGCCCCGTACTACGGCTGCCAGATAGGCCGCCCCTACGGCGAATTCGACGATAAGGAGTGGCCCCATACCCTGGATGACGTAGTGGCCTGGACGGGCGCCGAGCCGGTGAATTTCGCGCTGAAGGCCAAGTGCTGCGGCGGCATCCTGATGACCACCCAGCCCAAGGTGGGCCGCACCCTGGTCGGCAAGCTGTTGAAGAACGCCAAGGACGCCGGCGCGGACTGCGTCGTCACCTGCTGCTCCCTGTGTTATGTGACCCTGGAGGCCTACCAGAAGAAGGTCAGCCGGCACATCGGCCAGGACGTCAATATCCCGGTGCTGTACTTCACCCAACTCGTGGGCTGGGCCCTGGGGCTCACCGAGAAAGACCTCTTATTAAAAGACAGCCTCACCCCCGTTAGGTCTGTCCTACCCTAGAGGGTACTATGGAGATGAGCGAGAACGGTAAGAAAAAGATCGGCGTATACATCTGTCACTGCGGCACCAATATCTCTCAGACCGTGGACGTCAAAGCGGTGGCCGAGTATGCCTGGACCCTGCCCGATGTGCACCTGTCCAGGACCTATCAGTACATGTGCTCGGACCCCGGACAGGCCCTCATACAAAAAGACATCGAGGAGCAGGGGCTGACCCATGTGGTGGTCTCGTCCTGTTCGCCGTTGATGCATGAGCGCACGTTCCGCCGGGCGGTCGCCGAGGCGGGGGTCAATCCCTACCTCTTCGCCATGGCCAACATCCGGGAACAGGTCTCCTGGGTCCATACCGATAAGGCCAAAGCGACGGAGAAGGCCAAACGCCTGATCGCCGCCACGGTCTTCCGGGTCTCCCGTCAGGAGGAGCTCTTCCCGGAGACGGTGGACGTGAACCCGGCAGTGCTGATCATCGGCGCCGGGATCGCCGGCATCGAGGCGGCGCTCAAGTGCGCCATAGCCGGCAAGAAGGTTTACCTGGTGGAGAAGGAACCCTCGGTGGGCGGCCACATGGCCTTCTTCGACAAGACCTTCCCCACCCTGGACTGCGCCGCCTGCATCCTGACGCCCAAGATGGTAGACGTGGGCATCCACCCAAACATCGAGCTTCTGACCTGGTCCGAGGTCACCAAGGTGGACGGTTATATCGGCAACTTCACCGTGACGGTGAAAAAGAAGGCCCGCCACGTGGACATTGATCTGTGCAACTCCTGCGGCGACTGCGTGGAGGCCTGCCCGGCCATCATGTATCCGGATTTCAAGGTCGTGGAGATCAATAACCGGCTGATCAAACAGAAAGACCCCTCCGAGGCGAAGGTCCCGGTGGCGCCCCGCGGCTAGGGCTTACCCGCTTACGAAAGGATGTAGGTTGGATACCGACACGACCGTGCTGGATTTGGAGCCCGTGAGGCCGTTGATCGAGAGCTACCGGAGCGGCGAGAAAACCATCATCGAACTTATGCTCGATATCCAGGGGGTTTATAACTATCTGCCCCGGGAAGTCGTTGAGTTCGTCGCCGAGGAGGCCGGGGTTCCGATCAGTATCCTTTACAGCCTGGCCACCTTCTACTCGGCCATCTCGCTGACCCCCAGGGGGAGGAACCACATTCGGTGTTGCATTGGTACGGCCTGCGTGGTCCGCGGTTCCCAGTTTGTTCTTGAGAACCTGAAGCGCGAACTGGGTATAGAGTCCGGCGAGGTTACCGAAGACGGTGCCTTTTCGCTTGAGGAGGTGCACTGTCTCGGCGCGTGCGCCCTCGGCCCCATCATAACCCGGGGGGAGAAGTTCTACGGGCACGTCACGAAATCGCGGGTCCGGGAAATCATTAATACCCTGAGAAGGGCCGACCAAGAATGCGCCTAACCGGCGGGTCGAGAACATCCCAAGGTGATGATGTATGAGGATTACGAGCGTTACCGACCTCGATAACCTGAAGAAACAGGGCCGTGAGTCCCTCTATCCCGATAAGATCCGGTTTTTCGTCGGTTCTTCCACCTGCGGCATAGCCAACGGAGCCCTCGAGGTTATCGAACGCCTGGTGGACGGCGCCAGGCGCGAAGGGATGGACGTCATCGTCGAAGACAGCGGCTGTTTCGGTTTCTGCCAGATGGAGCCGCTCGTGGACGTCTGGGTCCCCGGAAAACCGCGCGTCGTGTATAAGAAAATCACCGAGGAGAAGACCGATGAGCTTCTGCGTGCGGTGAAACAGGGCCGTGTCCTCGAGGATTGGGCCCTCTTCCGCCTGGAGGGCGAGCACCTGGTGATCAACGACGAGGCTATTAACTACGACATTTCCGGGGCCGATGAGGAGTACCGGAACGTTCCGCGGATGGACGAGGTGGATTTCTTCAACGGGCAGCTCCGCATCGCGACCAGAAACTGCGGGTACATCAAGCCGGTCAGCCTTCGGGAGTACGTGGCCCGCGGCGGGATGTACTCGGTGTTCAAGGTACTCACCGGTATGAAGCCGGAGGAGGTGATCGAGACCGTTCGGGCCTCGGGGTTGCGCGGTCGGGGCGGCGGCGGTTTCCCCACCGGACGCAAGTGGAGGATCGCCCGTGAGGCCGCCGGTGAGGTGAAGTACATCATCTGCAACGCCAGCGAAGGCGACCCCGGCGCCTACATGGACCGCTCCGTTCTCGAGGGCGACCCCTACTCGATCCTCGAGGGCATGATCATCGGCGCCTTCGCCGTGGGAGGTGTCTCGGACGGCTACATCTACGTGGGAAGCGACTACCCCCGCGTTCGCAGGTTCCTCTCCGAGGCCATCGAAACCCTCCGCGAACATGGGGTTCTGGGTACGGACATCCTGGGCACGGGCTTGAATTTCGACATCCACGTCATCCAGGGAGCCGGCGCCTTCGTCTGCGGTGAGGAGACGGCCCTGATTTTTTACATCGAAGGCCGACGGGGCACCCCGCGCCCGCGCCCCCCCTACCCGGCGGTAAAGGGCCTCTACGGCAAACCGACCATCATCAACAACGTCGAGACCTGGGCCAATATCCCGGTCATCGTCAGCCGGGGAGCGGAGTGGTTCAGCTCCATCGGCTCTCCGGGGAGCAAGGGGACCAAGGTCTTCTCCCTGGTGGGTAACATCAAGAACACCGGCCTGGTCGAGGTGCCGATGGGTATGCCGCTCTGGGACATCGTGTTCCGTATAGGCGGGGGCATCACCCGGTGGCGGGAGTTCAAGGGGGTCCAGACCGGTGGGCCGTCGGGTGGCTGCCTGCCCGCCAAGCTTCTGAACCTCCCGGTGGACTTCGATCGGCTCACCGAGGCCGGTTCGATGATGGGCTCCGGCAGCATGATCATCATGGACGAGCACACCTGCATGGTGGACATGGCCAAGTACTTCCTCTCCTTTACCGCCGACGAGTCCTGCGGCAAGTGCACCCCGTGCCGCGAGGGCATCCCCCGCATGTTTGAGATACTCGACAAAATCTCCTTGGGCGAGGGCGAGGAGGGGGACCTCGAGCGACTGGAGGACCTCGGCATCTTCATCAAGGAAAACTCGCTGTGCGGTTTGGGGCAGACGGCGCCCAACCCGCTGTTGACCACCCTGCGCTACTACCGCGACGATTATGAGGCCCACGTCAAGTACAAGAGGTGCCCCGGGGGGGTCTGCAAGAAGATCGTCTCATCCCCCTGCCACCACACCTGCCCGGTGGACATGGACGCCCCGAGCTACATCGCCTACATCGCGGAGGGCAAGTTTGACAAGGCTCTCGAGGTGATCCACCAGGCCACCCCCTTC
This sequence comes from Candidatus Coatesiibacteriota bacterium, assembly GCA_030631385.1. GTDB lineage: Bacteria > RBG-13-66-14 > RBG-13-66-14 > RBG-13-66-14 > RBG-13-66-14 > RBG-13-66-14. The sequence continues at coordinate 7,532 of DAOVLG010000056.1, forward strand.
GCCGGCATCTGCAGCCGGATCTGCCCGCACCCCTGCGAGTACCGCTGCACCTCGGGGAACGCCGGCGAGCCGATCTCCATCCGGGCCCTCAAGCGTTTCGTCCTCGAGAAGCACGGCAATGGCTACTCGCCGCCCAAGGGCTCGGGCAAGCTGGAGAAGGTCGCGATCATCGGCGCCGGCCCCGCCGGGCTCAACTGCGCCTGGGACCTGGCCCGGCTGGGCTACCGGGTCACCGTCTTCGAGTCGCTAGACGTCGCCGGCGGGATGCTCTACACCGGCATCCCGGCCTTCCGCCTCCCCCGCGAGCTGATCGCCGAGGAGGTCGAGCGGGTGCGCCGGGTCGGCGTGGAGATCAAGACCGGCGTCAAGGTCGGCGAGGACGTCTCCTTCGAGGACCTGCAGCGTGATTACAAGGCGATCTTCATCGCCACCGGCGCCCACGCCGGCACCCCGATGAACATCGAGGGCGAGGAGGTGGAGGGCGTCCAGGACGCCATTGACTTCCTCCACGAGGTCAACGTCAGGGGGAGGACCGAGGTGGGCCGGCGGGTGGGCATCATCGGCGGCAACAACACCGCCCTGGACGCCGCGAGAACCGCCCTGCGTCTCGGCGCCGAGAAGGTCACCGTCTACTACAACCGGACACACTTCGAGATCCCCGCCGACGAGCTGGAGGTCAACGCCGGCCTGGAAGAGGGGATTGAGGTGTTCTTCCTCTGTGCTCCCAAGGGAATCATCACCGAGAAC
>DAOVLG010000176.1 GCA_030631385.1 Candidatus Coatesiibacteriota bacterium
AGCAGGCCAGCCCGGCGATAGTAAGCCCCGGCAGGTCAGAAAGGTCGTCGCCGATGTAAGAGAGTTCGTCGGTCTTCGCGCCCGACTCCGCCAGCAGCTCGGCAACCACCTGACCCTTGTCCAACGCGCCCTGGCGGCAGTAGTCCAGGCCCAGCTCCTCAGCGCGCCTCTGGACCGCCCGGCCCAATTTCCCGGTGATTATCCCGCGCTTGATACCGGCCCGACCCAACAGATATAGCCCCAGGCCGTCGGTTACATCGAAGACCTTGAGGGGAACGCCCTCGGCGTCGGTGAAGATCCCGCCGTCGGTGAGGACGCCGTCCACGTCCGTCAGCAGAAGCCGGACCCGTCGGGCGCGCTCCGCCAGGTCGTCAACTAGGGCTTGACCGGGATACTCGAAACCTTCAGACTCTCCCATCCAGCTCTCCCAGCTCGCGCCTGAGATTGTCAATCGCCAGAAGCTGGTCCATCAGCCGCCCGAAGGTGTCCAGGGGCCAGACAGTGGCCGGGTCGGATTTCGCGCGGGGCGGATCGGGGTGGGCCTCGGCGAAGACGGCATCCACACCGAAGGCCGCTGCGGCCCGCGCCAGGGGCCCTACCAGGTGTCGCAGACCGCCGGTCCGGCCGGAGGTCCCTCCCGGCTGCTGCAACGAGTGGGTCGCATCGTAACAGACCAGGGCCCCGGTTTCCCGCATCACCGACAGGGAGCGCAGGTCCACTACCAGATCGTGGTAGCCGAAGCTGAACCCCCGCTCGGTAAGTATAATCCGATCACATCCCGCCCCGGTGAGCTTGGCGACGATGTGGTGGGTATCGTCGGGGGCGAGGAACTGGCCCTTCTTCACGTTCACCGGTTTACCGGTCCGGGCGCAGGCGATGACGAGGTCGGTCTGGCGGCAGAGGAAGGCCGGCACCTGGAGGCAATCAATAACATCCCCCGCCGCCCGGGCCTCTTCGGGGGAGTGGACGTCGGTGAGGACGGGCAGGCCGGTTACATCCCGAACCTCGGCTAGAATTTTTAATCCCTCGTCGAGGCCGGGACCGCGGAAGCTCGAGAGACTTGTCCGGTTCGCTTTGTCGTAGCTGGCCTTGAAGACGAGGCCCACGCCGCGTTCTGCGGCCAACCCGGCGAGACTCTCGGCGATTAGCAGGGTTAGGTCCCGTTCCTCGATGACACACGGACCGGCGATGAAAACCAGCTCTTCGCCCAGCTCCACCGAACCAACACTGAATTTCCTCATCGGTTCCATACCGTCCACCCTAGCGCCTGGGCGGTTTGAGCCCCAGCTCGCGCATGATAACCTGCAGGTCCTGCCACACGTCGCGCTTGGAGGCGGGGTTGCGCAGACAGTAGGCCGGGTGGTAGGTGACCACCATCCGGGTGCGCTCGTTGTATCGGTGGATAGCCCCCCGAAGCCGGGAGAGCGGTTCGTCGCGGCCCAACAGACGGGTGGCGGCGTGACGACCGAGGCAACAGACGAACTCGGGAGCGATAAGCTCGATCTGCGCCTCGAGGTATGGCCGGCAGGCGGTCACCTCGGTGGGGAGGGGGTCCCGATTACCCGGCGGTCGGCACTTGAGGATGTTGGCGATGTAGACCTCCCCCCGCTTGAGGCCCATCGCGGTAATCATTTTATCCAAGAGTTTCCCGGCCCGGCCCACAAAGGGCAGCCCCTGGGCGTCCTCATCGGCCCCCGGGGCCTCGCCGACGAACATCAGCCGCGCACCAGAGTCCCCCTCGCCGAAGACCACATTGGTCCGCGTCCGGGACAGCTCGCACTTTGTGCACGAGACGGCTTCGGCCAGACAGGCGGCGAGGTCGGACCACGTCTCGTCGTCCCGGGAGAAGAGGTCGCCTTCGGGCGGTAAAGCTGTCAAGGATTTCACCCCGGCACAGCTTTCGGAAAAAAGTTGCTCTACAAGCTTATCCGCCGCTTCGGTAGGTTCAACCCCGACCGCGGAACGGGGCCGGGGGAGGTACAACAAACCGAGCCTGGCCCAGAGGGCCAATTGCTCCGCCAAAATACTTTTAGGTTGATCCATGGGATCAGGATTTCCCCGACGACTCGAGACGCGCCTGGACCATCTCCACCACCCGGTCAATGATGAGGTAGGCCAGGGTGCGCTTGGCCAGCTTGGGATAGGTTTCAACGGCTCTCTCACCATCTATGATCGTCACCACGTTGGTGTCCACGGCGAAGCCCGCACCCTCCACGGTTATGTCGTTGGCCACGATCAGGTCGAGGCATTTGTCTTCCAGCTTGGCGGTGGCGTTCGCCACCAGGTCGCTCGTCTCCAGGGCGAAGCCCACGTGAATGCGCTTACCCTTCCGCTCGCTCAGGATGTGGAGGATGTCAGGGGACGGCTTGAATTTTACGTGGAGGTCCTCCCCCTTCATCTTCTTGATCTTTTCCTCGGAGACACGCTCGGGGGCGAAGTCGCTCACCGCGGCGGCGGATATGAAGATGTGGCAGTCCGGGTAGCTGCGCTCCACGGTCTCGAGCATCTCCACGGCGGTCGTCACCTGGTGGAAGCGGACCCCGGCGGGCGGGGTGAGGGAGGTGGGCCCGGAGACGAGAGCCACCTTCCCTCCGCGCAACCGGGCCGCCTCGGCGATGGCGAAGCCCATCTTCCCCGACGCCGGGTTGGAGATGAAACGCACGGGGTCGAGCGCCTCCCGCGTGGCCCCGGCCGTGACGAGGACGTTGAAGCCGTCCAGGTCCTGGGTCTGGGAGAGAAGTTCCAGCGCGCGCAGGGAGATGGTCTCGATCGGGGCCAGCCGCCCGACCCCCTCCTCGCCGCAGGCCAGATCGCCCTCCACCGGGTCTACGAAGTGGTAGCCCAGCGCCTTGAGCTCCCTCACGTTGCGGATGACCTGGGAGTTGGTCCACAGGCGGGTGTTCATCGCCGGAGCGATGAGGACGGGGCATTTGAGCGCCATGAGGGTGGTCGTCAACAGGTTGTCGGCGACGCCGGCGTGGAGCTTGCCCAACAGATTCGCCGTGGCCGGGGCGACGACACAGAGGTCGGCCTCCCGGGCCAGGTCCAGGTGGCGGTACTCGGGCTCGCCGTCGGGTGAAAACATCTCCACCAGCGCCGCCCTGCCGGTGAGCGAGGAGAAGGTCAGCGGCGTCACAAAGCGGGCGGCGTTGGGGGTGAGTACCGTGTCCACCTCGACGCCGTGCTTGACGAAGTCGCGCGCCAGCTCGCACGCCTTGTAGGCGGCAATCCCCCCGGTGACCCCGAGGAGGACCCGGCTCCCCCTCACCCGTTCGTAATCCACAGCGCGATCCATGCCGGCCTCCCGGAGTCGGTTAACCCACCGAATAACACCGTGCATTATAACACGGATACCGCACCCGACGGCCCGTCCGAAGGGGGTGATCCGTCGAACTGTTCCCTTGCCCGCCAGCTTGAAGCTGGGCACAGCCCCGCGACGAGGGCTCGTCTCAATTTGACAATCATTTCCCGTGAGCGGTACTCTTACAATACACTAAGACAAGGGGTTTTTAACCCTTGTATCAACGTAGGGGTCAACCTTCAGGTCGAACCGATTCATCTGTCCCTACGCCCCCCTGGGGAGAGGGCCAGGGTGAGGGGGTAACCCCGGGGGGCAGAGACCCCACCCTACATTTATTGAACGTTGATACGTAGGGCGTCCCGACGCCGCCTTTTTATTTCCAGTTTAAAGCTAGAGATCGTAATAAAGGAATATCTCGTAGGGGTGCGGGCGGTTGACGATTTTGGTGATCTCGTGCTCCTGCTTGTAGGCGATATAGGCCCGGATCAAATCGTCGTCGAAGACGCCGCCGGCCTTGAGGTATTCGTGGTCATTGGCGAGGACGTGGAGCGCCTGGACGAAGTCGCGGGGCATCAGGTGGCTCTTTCGTTCGGGTCCCTCCAGGGAGCTCATCCGTTCCATGCCCTCGGGTCCGAAGGGACCGAAGCCCAGCTCGGCGGGATCAAGTTCGTCCTTGATCCCGTCCAGCCCGGCCAGGACGAGCGCGGCCAGTGAGAGGTAGATGTTGCCGGTGGCGTCGGAGGGGCGGAACTCGATCCGGCGCCTCTCGGGTGGCGCATAGGCGGGGACCCGTACGGCCGCCTCGCGGTTGGCTAAAGCGTAGAAAAGCCAAACCGGCGCTTCGTAACCCTCCACCAGGCGCTTGTAGGAGTTGGTGCTGGCGCAGCAGATGGCGGCCAGGCTCCTGGCGTGCTTGAGAATACCAGCGGTATAGGCCCGGGCCAGCCGGTTGAGGCCCGTTTCGTCGTCCCCGGCGAAGGCGGAGCTCCCGTCGCTCGCTGCCAGGTACTGGTGGAAGTGCAGCCCCGACCCGCTGACGCCGTAGAGCGGCTTGGGCATGAAGGTGGCGGTCCTGCCGTTCTGGTAGGCCAGATTCTGCACCACGTACTTGATCCACATTCCATTATCGGCGGTGCGCATCAGATCATCGAAAAGAACCTCGATCTCCTGCTGCCCCGGGCCGCCGACCTCGTGATGGTGGTACTTTACCGGGATGTCCATCTCGGTCAGAAGGCGCATCACCTCGGAGCGGAAGTCGTGGCTCTTGTCCCGCGGGTTGATGGCGTGATACCCGGCCTGATGCTTGATCTGGTAGCCGGCGTTCCCATACTCCGAGGGTCCGTAGTTCCAGTCGGCCTCGTCGCAGTCGAACTCGTACCCCAGGGCGTTGTCGCGCTTGGTGAAGACCACCTTGTCGAAGATGAAGAACTCATACTCGGGTGAGAACAGCGCATCAACGGCCCCGGCGGTCAGGGGATTTTTTACGAGAAACTCCCTCGCGTAGGCCAGGGCCCGCTTGGCCACGCTGCGCGGATCACCGGTGAACGGCTCGCCGGTCTGGGCGTTGGCGCAGTCACAGATGAAGCTGGCGCAGGGCTCGTCCCAGAAGACGTCCTCCATGCAGGTCGCCTTGTCCGGGATGAGCACCATGTCGCCGCCGGTCACCTTGCGCTGGAAGCCGGGGATGGCGGAGCCGTCGAAGCCCACACCACTGGTGAAGACCTGCTCGGTGAGGAACTCCACCGGGAGGGTGACGTGGTGCCAGCGGCCGGGAATGTCCACGTA
>DAOVLG010000128.1 GCA_030631385.1 Candidatus Coatesiibacteriota bacterium
GGACTCACCGGCGCCCACGTGATGGCCACGGACCTGCGGGCCTCGGCGGCGCTGGTCCTCGCCGGTCTGGCCGCCAACGGCGAGACCCACGTCCACCGCGTCTACCACTTGGACCGGGGCTACGAAGAGATGCAAAAAAAGCTCGCCGCCCTGGGCGCCCGGGTCGAGCGGATGCCCGACACCGATGCCTGACGGGGAATCCCTAATCGCTTCAACGCCGGTTCTTAACCGGATGTAAGGATTTATTGCCCGATTGTATACCGATGAGTGTCCCTCGGGCTCGCCGGCGGTGGCACAGTTTTTGCGCAAATGGACCTCGAAAAAAAACCACCCGGTTCCCTGGTGCAAAAACCTGTGCCACCGCCTCAGCGATCGTGGTACCGGCGGGTGCCCGACCGGTGGAGCCCATAGTGGTTGCCACCCGTTCTCATTGGCTCTGCGGCAGGATTACGTACCTTGTTATACGGTTAGGTAATCTGTTGCTGGTAAATAGGCCCAGGGCAAATGATTATCCCGAATAAAAAAACCCGAGAAACGATAACCCATGCTTTTCAATTCGCTGGCCTTCGCGGTTTTTATCCGTAGTCTTCGCTCTGTACTGGCTTCTGCGCCGGTCCCCCTTAAAGGTACAAAACCTCCTCCTCATCGTTGCCAGCTACGTCTTCTACGGCTGGTGGGACTGGCGCTTTTTGTCGCTGATCTTCATCAGCTCCCTGACCGACTTCCTCGTCGGGCGGGGCCTGGCGGGACAACAGGACCCGCGGAAGAGGAAGCTCCTCCTCGGGGTCAGCATCGTGGTGAACCTCGGTCTGTTGGGTTTCTTCAAGTACTTCGATTTCTTCGTGGACTCCTTCGCGGAATTACTGGGTTTCTTCGGCCTGCAGGCCAATCCCTCGTCGCTCGTCATCATCCTCCCCGTGGGGATCAGCTTCTACACCTTCCAGACGCTTTCCTACACCATAGACGTCTACCGGAGGAAGATCGAGCCGACCCGGGACCCGATCTCCTTCTTCGCCTTCGTGAGCTTCTTCCCCCAGCTCGTGGCGGGTCCCATCGAGCGCGCCCGTAACCTTTTACCCCAGTTCACCAAACCTAGGGAGTTCAACCTCGAGCGGGCCAAGGACGGCCTGCGCCAGATCCTGGGCGGGCTCTTCAAGAAGATCGCCATCGCCGACTTCGTCGCCCGCTACGTGGAATCCATCTTCAGCACCTACCAGCACCAGGACGGGCTGGTTCTTTTCATCGGGGTCTTCCTCTTCGCCATTCAGATCTACTGCGACTTCTCGGGTTACTCGGACATCGCCATCGGCACGGCGCGCCTCTTCGGTTTCGAGCTGATGCGGAACTTCGCCTACCCCTACTTCTCCAGAAACATCGGCGAGTTCTGGCGGCGCTGGCACGTCTCCCTCTCGAGCTGGTTCCGCGACTACGTCTACTACCCCCTGGGCGGCCCCTTTAGCTCCAAGGCGAGGCAGATCATCACCACGATCGTCACCTTCACCGTGAGCGGCCTCTGGCACGGGGCCAACTGGACCTTCGTCTGCTGGGGCTTCCTGAACGGTTGTTACTACGTCCCCCTGATCCTTTCGAAGAACCCGCCCCACCACAAGGGCATCGTGGCCAAGAAGCGTGGATTACCCACGCTCAAGGAGTTCCTCCAGATGGCGGGCACCTTCGGGGCCCAGGAGTTCATCTACTTCCAGTTTTAACGTGACAACCTTTCTGAAGAAGCTTCTCCTATTTTCCCTCTCCGTGGCGGTGCTGCTGGTCGTGCAGTACCGGGTGGATCCCTTTGATGTCTGTCCCGATTCTCAGTTGTTGCCACCCATCCTCCCGCGTTCCAGAGAGAGGAAAGTCGAAGGCTACCTCCATAGCACCGACCGCGACTTCGATGCGATCATCCTCGGCTCCAGCCGGGCGATGCACCTGGACGCCCGTTACGTTGGCAGTTATGGGTACAGATGCTACGACTTCGGGGTCACCGGCTGCCGGACCGAGGACTGCTACGCAATCCTCGGGTTGGTGTCGGAACACAACACCGTACCCTTGAGGCTCGTGATCCTCTCGAATTCCATCCGGATGAGCCCTGTGTCGCTGTGGAGGCACCTCCTCGGGACGGACCGGGAGCCCCGGGATCGGCTCGTTCCCGAGAACGGCAAATATGCCACCACGCCGTTGCCCCGGCTGGATGTGAGGGGATTGGAAGCGGAGGTGTATTACAGGTATTACGGTATATTCAGTTCCTTCGACGCCCTGAGCGACGTTCGCCGGTCCGCCTTCGAGGCCTTCCTCGATCTCTCTGCGGAGCATGGCGTCGAGGTGCTGGGCTTCATCACCTGTCTGCACCCACTCATGGACTACCATCTCGCAAAGAGCACCCACTACGGCGAGCGTAGACAAGAGCTGAAGTCATACCTGGATGGTCTCGACTACCCCGGCTTCACCTATCGCGATTTCTCCACGCCCGATAGGTTCGGGGGCTCGGGGACCGACTTCAAGGACCCCGCCCACATCGGCTCCTACAACGCCGGCCTAATCGTGGATCGTCGGTTATCCGGGATGGAACGGCTATGAGGTCGTTCCTCAAGTTATTCGCCCTCTTCCTCCTCCCCCTTGCAGTTCTATTGGTTTTGCAGTACCTCCTCGATCCCCTGGACATGTATCCAGGGGAACAGCTTGCACCGTCTGTGGTCCAGTCGGTACGGCGGGAGAAGGCGGAGGGTTATCTGGAGCACTCGGGACGCGACCTGGACGCCGTTATCCTCGGATCGAGTCGGGCGATGCGCCTGGATCCTTGCCGGTTGACCGGGTACGGCTACAAGGCCTACAATCTGGCGGTCCACAACGCCCGCGCCGAGGATCTCTACTGCCTCCTCCGGCTGGTCCTCGAACACAACGCGAGGCCGCTGAGGCTGATCGTCCTGGGCATAGACGTAGAGAGCTTCCACAACGCCAAGCCCACCGACAGGAACCTCCTCGGCTGCCCCGAGCTGGCCCGCTATATGGGCGAGGCTGGTCCCATCGGAGAACGCTCGGACGAGGACCTTCTCCGGGACCTCTCCACGAACCTCCGCCTGAGCTTCGTCTCGGCCTACCTCTCCGTCACCGGCGAGCTCGAGCGGCGGCGGGTCGGGCTGGTACCCCAGAACGGCAACTACACCACCACGCCTTTGAGACCCAGGAATCATTCGGACCGGCTGGACCCCTCCATCGTGGGGATGTACCGGGAGCGCTTCGTCGGTTTCACCGGGCTGAGCTCGGACCGGATCGGCTACTTCGAGGGGTTCCTCGGTCTGGCCGCAGAGAACGGGATCCGGGTGCTCGGCTTCATCACGACCCTGCATCCCAGCCTGGACCGCTACCTGGCGAGAAACACCACCTACGACGAGCGTCTGGAGGAGCTGCGCGCCTACCTGGATTCGCTGAAGTACCCCAACTTCACCTACCGGGACTTCTCCCTGCCGGAGCGTTTCGGTGGGACGGACGCCGACTTCGGGGACTCGGCCCACATCGGCTCGGTGAACGCCGGGCTGATCCTGGATCGCCTGCTGGAGGAAATGTAAGGTCGGTTCCTGCGCGTATACCCTCGCTCCCTTTAAGGGGGAGAGGGCAGGGGTGTGTAAACGTAGGGGCCGACCTTTAGGTCGGCCCGCACACGTATCTCACGGATACGTTTATTTTACCGCGTTACGATCAGCCGTCGGGTGAGGGTCACCCTTTCCGTCGTTAGGCGGTAGAGATAGACGCCGGGGGAGATGTTCCCTATGTCCCAACCCGCGGCGTGCCTACCGGCTGTCTGCTCCCCGTCAACCAGCGTGGCCACCCGCCGCCCCGCCAGGTCGTACACGACCAACTCCACCTGTGTCGCCTCGGGGACGGCGTACTCGATGGTCACGCGACCGACGGCCGGGCAGGGGTAAGGCTCGGCCAGGGTTACGTTACCTGTCCCGGTAGGGATCGTCACCGGCTCCGTCGGGCCGAAGCGGTGCACCGTCCCGTCATCCTCGGTCACCTCCAGCCAGTAGCGGTACTCCACCCCCGGCATGACCTCCCGGTCGAGGTGCATATTCGCGTCGGTTGGTAAGGGATAGCTCGCGGCACCGATCCGGCTTTCGGCGCCCACGGAGCGCAGGAGCTTGAGCGACGCCGAGGTCGGGCCGTCGTAGAGCCAGCTTAGAAGGATTCCCTCGTCGTTCTCACGGGCGGAGAATTTGCCCACGCCGACGCCCAGCTCCTCGCCGTACCAGGCGTATTTGAAAAGATCATTATCGGCATCATTGTATGATATATGTGGGTTATCTTCGGAATCTAAAACTAGCGAGCACCAATCCATTTCATGTCCGTGTTGGTCTATTTGTATGTATTGCCACTCTATACCGTCCCAATAAGCGTATTTAATGTGGCCGCTGTCAAAATAGGCAACATGTGGATAATTCTGTGCGTCTGTTTCGACGGAAAAGTGTCTTGTATTATATCCAGAATCCAGAAAATCAGTTTGCCACTCGCCGTCTATCAAATGAGCATAATATATATTATCCCCAAGAGAATCGTAATACATTATGTGTGGTTTATCTTCCTTATCAATATCGATGTCGGATATGGGAGAAAGTAAATAGACCTCCCCGATGGTTTCGGAATTCCATTCAAGACCATCCCACCAGGTGTATGTTACATTGTTATTATGATAATCCTTTCTGACCATGTAAGAGAAGCGGGGGTAATCAGACGAATCCAGCTCCATTGAACAGCCACCCTCAATATCTGATGAGTCAACCGTTTCCCGTTGCCATTCTTCGCCGTCCCAATGAAGATACATGACCCACGCGGCTCGGTAACCAATGTGTGGTTGATTGTTGGAATCCATCTCAATTTCTAAATAACCAAACGGTGCGCCCCAGCCGAATTGATGAATTTGCCACTCGGAACCGTCGTGATACGCATATACGAGTTTGTTGGAATTATCGATGTACGTTATGTGCGGTCGGTCGAGGGTGTCAATGGAAAGTGAGCAATTATGACATGTTCCGATATCCACAACATCTTTTTTCCATTCAAATCCGTCCCAGTACACGTAAATTATTTTATAAAAGTACCTTCCACCGTGGTAGTTACTGTAAAGCATCCGAGGTTCACCTGTTGATGTTATGTCTATTGTGTTGCGTAATCCCACGAGGTAGCCCGTGTCAATTGTCTCGATGTGCCAGCCTTCCTCGGCGGCCGCCATCGAACAGAAGAAGATTAGAAGCAAGGCCGCTTTTTTCATTCCGGCACCTCCCCGTATACATTACTAAGATACTACATCTTTGGTTGCCAGGCAAGGGTTTTCATAATACGGGCGAGGGCATCATCGGGGCGGGGCGTGGAGGCCCCGCGCTACCCCCCTCCCTAACCCTCCCCCCAAAGGGGAGAGGGGATGAACGGCAGCCCTCACCCGGCCCGTGAGCGAATGCTCCTCCCACGGGGAGAGGGAGAATAAGGCAGCCCTCACCCTCGGTCCCGTGAGCGACTGCTCATCCCACGTGGAAAATGTAGGGCGGCCCCGTAGGATGACTATCCTCTGCGGGCCGCCGAGTTGACCCTCACCCCAACCCTCTCCCTAAGAGGGAGAGGGAGGGTTTTACTGCGCCATGCGCACCAGCTCCACCACGGAGTCGTAGACCATCTGCAGGCCGATGGTCATGGTGATCAGCCCCGAGAGACGGATGCTGATGTTGACCACGTTGCGGCTTATTATCCGCTGCGCCAGGAGCGTCAGGCGCATCAGCCCCACGTTGAGTGCGATGGCGGCGGCGACCACCCCCAGGGCGAAGAGTTCGCCACCCTTGGCGGCGATGGTGATGGACTGGGCGAAGGCCGCCGGTCCCACGATCAAGGGCACGGCGAAGGGGACCACCC
>DAOVLG010000336.1 GCA_030631385.1 Candidatus Coatesiibacteriota bacterium
TGGATGGTCAGCCGGCTCGAGTCCAGGTTCTCCTCCAGGCGGGTCAGGATGTTCAGCTTGGCCTGGGTATGCTTCCGGGTGAGCCCGGCCAGGGGCCCGGCGAACTCACCACCGTCGGCACGGAAGATCCGCTTGAACTGCCGGGCGCCGGCGGTGAGGAGGGCTACCTCGTTTACAGAGGGGGTGCCGGAGTAGACGAGGCTGAGCTCCGTCCCGCCGGAGTGGTCACGGTAGACCCGCAGCGGCGGTTTCGGCTCCTCCTCGGGATCCAGTACGACCTCGCCGTGCCTGTATAGGACCTTGCCCGAGGTGTCGCGCAGGAGGAGGCCGTGGAGACCCAGGGTGTAGGAGAGGCTCGTGGCCGCTTCGGCGGCGCCGGTCACCGGTTCCTCCCGGGAGAGCTGATCGGAGAGGATCCGCTCCAGATCTAAAAGACGGCTGTCCAGGGCGCGGTTCACCGAGATCAACCGGCCTAGGCTGGTGAAGAGAAAGGCCAGCCCAACCGCCAGAAGACCGGGCACGAGGGGAAGGAAATGGTTGAAGATGATGAAAACACCCCAGGCGACGAGGGGGTAACCGATGACGAAGAAGACGAAGAGGAGGATTGACACCTTGGGGCGGAAGTGGGCGAAGAGGTCGCCGGTGGCCGCGGCCAGGATCACGGACAGAAGGATGAGGGCCCACCGGGGCCAAACCACGGGTTCGTCCCCCTTCAGGATGGTCGCCGCCGCGTTGGTGTGCACCTCGACCGCCGGCATCGGCGCCCGGGAGGAGAAGGGGGTTATCACGGAGTCGTACAACCCCTCGGCCGAGGCCCCGAAGAAGACGAGCCGCCCCTGCAGCCACTCCTTCAACTGGGCGTCGTCTGAGCGCAGGACCGCGACGGCGCTGTAAGCGGGAAAAGTCCCCATGGGGCCCCGGTACCGGATGTCCAACCGGTGGCTCTGGCTCACCCCGGGTTCCAGGGGCGCGGACAGAGGCTCAAGCCTGCCCCCGCCGTACGCGGTGGCGGCGACGGCGGAGAAGGCGGGATAGGATAACCCACCGTAGCTCTGGTAGGTGTAAAGGGTACGGTAAACACCGTCCAGATCGGGCACCAGGGCCACGTGGCCCAATGAGTGCGCCTTGGCGTAGAAAGGGGTCGCCGGTGTCAGCCACCTGAGCGGTTGACCCGGGATCGGGGAGAGGTAGATCGGCAGGACGGTAACCCCCATGCCGATGGCATCGGCCAGGCGCTCGTCAACGGCCGGATTGTCCGGCTCCAAGAGGGCCAGGTCCAGGGCCAGGCAGGCCGGGTCTACGGAGTGGATCCGCTCGACGAGCTGCGCCAACAGACCCCGGGGCCACGGGTAGCGACCCAACTCGGTGAGGGAGCGCTGATCAATGGTCACCAGCGCGATCTCGGGATCGGGGTCGAGCGGTCCCCGCAGCAGGAATCGGATATCCCGGGAGCTCACCTCCAGGCGGTCCACGAGCCCCGCGACGTTTAACGCCGCAGCGACCAGACCCGCCAGCAGGCCTACCGTTAAGCCCCAGGGGAGAAACCGCCGCCTGTGCTCCGCAACCTCGTCCGCTGTCTTCGGTCCAACCACTTTCCTCGACGTGTCGGCGTTTGGATGAGGATAACCCCCCAAACCATTCTAGCATAGTGGGGATATTTCCTTGACAACGGGTACTTTTTTTCCTAGGTTTGTCAAAGGAAGAGTACCCGAATTTCTTCGGCGACCGAGTTGCTCGAAGGTTGTTCAGACTTTACGCTATAATCCAAGGGGTGCGCGCCCCTCCGTTCGTTACGAAACCAGAAGAATTCCCCGGGAGGAACATGAAACCGATAGCCGTAATCCTCGTCCTTCTCGTCTGCGCGTCGTGGGCCATGACCCCCGAAGAGGCCGGCGAGCTGGTCATCGAGCGCGTTCTCGACGGCGTCACCGAGGCGAAGCGGGTCTACGTGTATCCCGAGCGCCTCACCGGCGGCGGGATCGAGTTCTGGCACCACGGAATCACCCTCCCGGAAGAGCCGGGGTACTTCGTCTTCGTAGACGACCACCCCGCGGCCAACTGGGAGCACGCCGCCCGCGCCTTCCTCGTCACCGAGAACGGCGGGATCGAGAGGTGGGACGTCTCCACGCCCCCCAAGTACCTGCAGGACGACCTCGTCGAGCTCACCGACGGGAGTATCTACGACGGGCTGGTATACATAGACTACCACATCCCCACCTGGGAGGAGGTCCAGCCCGCCCGCGAGTACCTCGATAAAATCATCCCCCAGCCGGACGAGCGCGCCAGCGTGCGCTATGCGTTCCTCTTGAGCGGCGGTGCCAGTATGGGCAACAACCACATCCGCTACTGGAACGACATGGCCTACATCTACTGGACCCTCATCAACGTCTACTCCTACGACGAGGACGACATCTTCGTGTTGATGTCCGACGGCGACAATCCGGCCCCGGACCGCTCCGACGGAAGCGATTCGCCCCTCGACCTCGACGACGACGGAGACGACGACTACCACGACCCCTGCACCCGGACCTACGTTTTCCAGTACTTCGACGACCTCGAGGCGCTGTTGACCTCCCAGGACAGCCTGTTCATCTTCACCACCGACCACGGCGGCAGCGGCTCGTATCTGAACCTGTGGAACTGGGAGTCGCTCTGGGATTACGAGTTCGCCAACGAGCTGGACGACATCTCTTTCTCCCAGTGCATCATCACCATGGAGCAGTGCTTCTCCGGCGGCTTCATTGACGACGTGGACGAAATCCCCAA
>DAOVLG010000282.1 GCA_030631385.1 Candidatus Coatesiibacteriota bacterium
CCCCCCTTCAGGCGCCCTCTTCACCCCAACCATCTAAACCTCCAAGGAGTAGATAGATGGCCGAAGAACTCAATCCCTTCAAGATCGCCCAGGCGCAGTTCGACGAAGCCGCTGAAAAGCTCGGTCTTGAGCCCGCTATGCGCGAGATTCTGCGTTGGCCCCGTCGCGAGTACAAGTTCACCATCCCGGTGAAGATGGACGACGGCTCCACCAAGGTCTTCCACGGGTACCGCGTCCAGTACAACGACGCCCGCGGTCCGAACAAGGGCGGCATCCGTTGGCATCCCGACGAAACCATGGATACGGTTCGCGCCCTGGCCGCCTGGATGACCTGGAAGTGCTCCGTAGTGGACATCCCCCTCGGCGGTGGTAAGGGTGGCGTCACCTGCAACCCCAAAGAGTTGAGCAACGGCGAGAAGGAGCGCCTGGCCCGCGGCTGGATGCGCGTCGCCGCCCGTGAGCTGGGCGAGCACCGCGACAGCCCCGCTCCCGACGTTTACACCACCCCGCAGATCATTGCCTGGATGATTGACGAGTACGAGGTCATCGTCGGCCGCAACCACCCCGCCGTGATCACCGGCAAGCCCATCGAGCTGGGCGGCTCCCAGGGTCGTGGCGACGCCACCGCCCGCGGTGGTATCTTCACCGTGCGGGAAGCCTGCAAGAAATTCAACATCGATCCGGCCAAGGCCACCTACGCCGTCCAGGGCTTCGGTAACGCCGGTCAATTCGCCGCCACCCTGCACAAAGAGGTCCTCGGCGGCGGCATACTGGTCGCGGTCTCTGATTCCCGCGGTGGAATCTACTGCGAAAAAGGCATGGATCCCCAGGACATCGTCAAGTGGAAGCTCGAGAACCGCACCGTTATTACCTACCCCAAGGCGGACAAGAAGATCAGCAACGAAGAGCTGCTCGAGCTCCCCGTTGATGTCCTCTATCCCGCCGCCCTGGAGAACGTGATTACCCAAAAGAACGCCGCAAACATCAAGTGTAAGATCTCCTGCGAGCTGGCCAACGGCCCCACCACCCCCGAGGCCGACCTGATTCTGCACAAGAACGGCGTTCATGTCATCCCCGACTTCCTGGCCAACGCCGGCGGCGTTACCGTCAGCTATTTCGAGCAGGTCCAGGGCACCTACAATTACTACTGGACCCTCGAGGACGTCCGCAAGCAGCTAGACGAGAAGATGACCAGCGCCTACCATGCCGTGTACGACATGCACAAAGAGAAGAACGTGCACATGCGTGTGGCGGCCTACCTGGTCGCGGTCAAGCGAGTCGCCGACGCCGTCAAACTCCGCGGCTGGGTGTAACACCCCGATGCCAATGGGGGCTTTCCAAAGGGAAAGCCCCTTTTTTTAGCTTGAATCCCTCCTAACCCTGGATGACGTGGAGCTGGCCACCGCGGGCTCCTCCTTTGGCCGGATCAAGGCGCTCTTCCGCTGAACCCGAATCGCCGTAAATCACAGAAAAGCGCCTCCTTCACCGAAGGCGCTTCCTGTATGGCAAGGGAGTGAAACTAGCAGAGCTTCTTCACCAGGACATCGAAGACCTCGGCGGGGTCCACCAGGTTGACCTTCCCCGCATCGCCGCCCAGCCATTTCATCGCCTTCTCGTGTAACCCGCGGGGCACCATGAGGTAGACCGAAATACCGTGGGCCGTGCAGGCGAAGAGGATGTCTAGGTTGAGCTTGCCCTCGAAGGCGGGTGGAACTATCTTGTGGAGATAGCCGATGACTGCATCCACGCCGTCAGCGGTGGTTAAGTGGTTAACGTACTTGCCGTGGTTGTCCCAGCCGTTGCCCAGGGGCAGGGTGCCGATCCCCTTCAGGTAGAGCTTGGTCAGGATCGTGGGATCGGTTCCTTCCAGGTATCCGACGGTAGCCATTACTCACCTCCATTGTGCTGTTTTTTTCCTCATTCCAAGATTGTACTTATAATTATAGTATAAAAGTGTCGCATTTGTAACCAAGTCTCACCAAGACCCCGCTTTCAGATCGGTCAAGTACGGCTAAACTCCTGCAACGCCCCATCCTGGAAGAAAAGCCCAAAGTTGCCCTCGCAGGGTGGCTGTGCTATCATCCGCTCCAAACCTATCCGCTTGGCGCGCACAGCCACACCGGATTTAAAAGGAGTTCAACCGTCATGGCGAAGTACGTCTACACCTTCGGCGCCGGCAAGGCCGAAGGCTCGACCGAGATGAAGAATCTCCTCGGCGGCAAGGGGTCCAACCTGGCCGAGATGTCGAGCCTGGGTATTCCCGTTCCCCCCGGCTTCACCATCACCACCGAGGTCTGCATCAGCTACTACGAGAACGACAAGGCTTACCCCGCTGATCTCGAGGCTCAGGCTGAAAAGGCGCTGAAGGCCACCGAGGAGATCATGGGCAAGCGGTTCGGCGACCCGAACGATCCGCTGCTCTTCAGCGTCCGCTCCGGCGCCCGCGTCTCCATGCCGGGTATGATGGATACCGTCTTGAACCTCGGCCTGAACAAAGAGTCGGTGCGGGGCCTCATCGAGGCCACCGGCAACGAGCGACTCGGCTGGGACTCCTACCGACGCTTCATCGAGATGTTCGCCAACGTGGTCCGGGGCGTTGATCGAGGCCTCTTCGAACATGCCCTGGAAGAGGCCAAGGATTCAAAATGTGTTGAGCTCGACACCGGCCTCGACGCGGAGGATTTGAAGGGACTTGTCGAGCGGTTCAAGGATATCTACAAATCCGCACTGGGCGAGGAATTCCCCCAGGACCCAAAGGAGCAGCTCTGGGCAGCGATCAGCGCCGTCTTCGGCTCCTGGGAAACTCCGCGCGCCATCACGTACCGCAAGCTCAACGGCATCCCAAACGACTGGGGCACCGCGGTCAACGTCCAGGCCATGGTTTTCGGAAACACAGGCGAAGACTCGGCCACCGGCGTCGCTTTCACCCGCAACGTCGCCACCGGCGAGAAAGAGCTTTACGGAGAGTTTCTGGTTAACGCCCAGGGTGAGGACGTGGTGGCCGGCACCCGTACGCCCCAGCACCTTAGCAAGCTCAAAGACCTCATGCCCACCAACTTCGACCAGCTCATGGACATCTTCACCAAGTTGGAAGCCCATTACAAAGACGTCCAAGACGTTGAGTTCACTATCGAGCGTGGGCGGCTATGGATGTTACAGACCCGCACGGGCAAGCGCACCGCTTCCGCCGCAGTCAAGATAGCCTTGGATATGGTGAAGGAGGACCTCATCACCAAGGAGGAGGCGATCATGCGGGTGGAACCCAACCGCCTGGACGACCTCCTGCACCCGGTCTTCGACAACGAGGCCCTGAGGAGGGCGGTCACCGTTGCGAAGGGTCTTCCCGCCTCAC
>DAOVLG010000385.1 GCA_030631385.1 Candidatus Coatesiibacteriota bacterium
GAGCTCCACGAAGGCCAAGCGCCGCCGGGTGCTCTGGGAGAGCTGCTCGGCGCCGAAGGGCCCGTCCTGGAAGTTGAAGGTGGCGATCAGACGGAAATCGGGGGGCAAGGGGATGTCGAGGTAGTCGCCCGGCGAGCTGGAAACCGGGATCCGCAGGGAAGAGGCGTCACTGGAGGCGAGGAAGTCCGAGAGCAGCACCGGCCAATCGCAGTTGTCCAGTTCGTCCAGGACCAGCCACACGCCGGAGTACTGCGCCCCGTTCGGCGCCCGGTAGCTGGTGCGGCGGTAGCCTTCCCCGTCGGCGGTGTAGTTCTTCAGCACGGTGCGGGTGAGGGTGCCGGACACGGCGACGCCGCCGTCGGGCAGGGGGTACACCTGGCCCAGAAGGTCCTCGGGACCCCAGCTCGAGAGGGCCTGCACCAGGTCGGGGTAGATGTTCCAGATGAGGGCGGGGAGCATCCGGGCGAGGGTGGTCTTCCCGCAACCGGTGGGCCCGCTGATGATCACGTGCTTGCCCAGGAGCAGGTTGGTGATGATGTGGGCGATCTGCTCGTTGTCTATGACGAGCTGGTCGCGGATGCGTCGGATGGAGGCGGCGACGTCCCGGGGCAGGGCCAGGGGCTTGTCCTCATCATCCTCCTTGGGCCGGAGGCGTTGCGCGTCCCGGGCCTCCACGCTTTTTAACAGGGCGTCCACCGTGGGGATCAGAAGCCTCTGGGCGTCGGTGGGGGGTGGGGATGGTTCGGCGGTGATCTCGGGTTCCTCGGCCAGCAGGTTCAAACCGGGGAACGCCTCCTCGGGCGCCCGTCTCCTCTGGATCGGGGGCGCCAGGGGGGGCAGGTCGGGGAAGGGACTCGGCTTGATCTCCTGATCGGAAAGTTCCGCGGAGGTTAGCGCCGGAGAGGGTTGATCCTCCTTAACCAGGGGGGCGGTCTCCCGGGCGGTGGGTGATTCCCAGACCACCTCCGCCATCACATCGTCCAGGGAGCGCACGGCGTCGAGGGGAGGGACCACCACCTCCTCCGGACCTCTCTCGGCTGGTTCCACGACAGCGGGCTCCGGCTTCACCTCAACGGCGGCAGCCAGTTTTTCTTCTGCCGGAGCTTGCTCCTCAACGGTCTCCAGGGGCGGACCGACGGCACTCCCGATCTCCTCCATCCGCGACCTCATCTGGGAGAGCATCTCCCAGTCAATGCCCAGGTTGATGAGCTGCCGCTCCTCGGTAACGGTCTCCTTCTTCCCCACCACGGGCCGATCCAGGTGGAAGGTTTCACTCCCCTCATGATGGACGAGCCGTCGCCCGGAGTCGCCCAGGTGCAGGCTCATCTCCCCCTCCGACGCCGCGGCGGCCCCCTCGCCCAGCCTGAGATCGGGGGTTTCGATCAGCAGGGAATGGTCACCGGTGTCGAGCCGGAGGTCAACCGTGCCCCGATCCTTCTGTCCGGTGATCCGGGGCAGGCGGTCGGGGGGAAACGTAAAGGTCAGCTCCTCGACGCTCAGATCGAAGACCGGCTCGCCCAAGTGGGCGGACGTCTCCGCCGGGGGACGCCACACGGGCTCGGTGGGCCGTTCCCGAGACCGGCCGATCTCGTCAACGACGTCCAGGCTGTCAGCCAGGGTCGTCCGACGGAAGGTCTCGCACTCTTCGGCCGGAATGATGAACCCCTTGGAGAACCTCCCGCGCACCGCCTCGAGAAGGTTGTCCCCGTAAGGGAGGACCAGGTAAGAGTCGGGATCGGGCACCTCGCCGGGCGGTATCTCTTCCATCGAGGTGACGCGGATCCAGCAGGCGGAGTAGATGGCGTCCGCCTGGGAGCGGCGGAAGGGTATGTTATCGTCGGGCTGGCGACGGAAGGAACCGTCGGGGTTGTAGAGCACCCCGTCCACCCGGGAGCGGAGCCTGAAGATGTTGCGGCCAACGAGCCTGGGATCCTCCAAAGGGTAGAGGTAGACAGGCTTCCCGGCACAGAGCACCTCGTCCAGAAGACGCACGTAGCTGAGGCTCAGGCGCTGGGTCCACCAGGCGTACCCGCCCTCGGAGATAACCCGTAGGTACTCGGCGTGGAGGGTGTCCATCC
Source organism: Candidatus Coatesiibacteriota bacterium (assembly GCA_030631385.1). Lineage (GTDB taxonomy): Bacteria > RBG-13-66-14 > RBG-13-66-14 > RBG-13-66-14 > RBG-13-66-14 > RBG-13-66-14. The sequence continues at coordinate 2,079 of DAOVLG010000385.1, forward strand.
CGCCCACGCTTTCGAACTCCACGGGCCGCCAAACTATGGATAGCTGCGGTAGAAATTCGGCCATTTCGGTTCTAGAACCTCCGCATTCAGCGTCACGAATCGGACGCTACCTTGGAGCGGATATCGAGGGCAACGTCAGAGGCCGGCGCGGAATGGGTCAGCGCCCCCGCCGAGATGAGATCGGGGCCCAGAGCCGCCAGACGGGGCAGATCCTCGAAGCGCACCCCGCCCGAGACCTCGCTCAGCGCTCCCGCCCGTCGGCAGCGGATGATCGCCGCCGCCAGGGTCTCATCGTTCATGTTGTCTAAAAGGACGATCCCCGCCC
>DAOVLG010000493.1 GCA_030631385.1 Candidatus Coatesiibacteriota bacterium
CCTCCACCGTCGTACCCAGCAGGGAGAGTTTGTCGGTGATGAAGTACTCCACCGAGAAGCTCTGGTTGCCCTCGGCGAGCATGTCCCGGGAGTATGAGACGTAGAGGTCCCGGAAGATGTACTTTCCCATGGTGATGTCGAGGCGGTCTATCTCCCCCGATTCGGTGATGCCCTCGACCTTGAGGGTGTCCAGCCCCACGGCCTCGCGGGCGAGGCGCTCGAGCTTGGCCTCGATGAAGCTGGCCAGAAGGAAGGCGGCCTGGCCGGTGGCGTGTTTGGTGGCTCCTCCCGCACCCTGTTCCGCGAGCATCCGCTGGTAGTCGTCCCAGGTCATGTCCAGGGCGATCAGCATGATGATGTCCCGCTCCGGCCACTCGGGGTACTCGGCGCAGGAGAGGGTGATCTCGGGTTCGGAGAGCTTGCCGCCGACGTTGACGACCAGGGTGAGGTCCTCGGTGGTCTGACTCGCCGTTCGCCGGCGTATCCGGCTCGAGGCCTGGATCGAAAGACGCGGGTCCGGTGGGACCACACGGTCGAAGCTGATCGTCCCGGAGTCCAGGTCGAAGGCCTTGTCGAGAAAGTAGACACTCCCGCGCTTGGTCTCCAGTTCGCCGCCCAGGGCCAGGTTTCCGCCCACGAGCGTCAGGTGGAGATCGGCTCCCACCTCCAGATCGGCCAGGTCCGACCGCACCCAGAGGTTTTTCTCGGCGACGATCCTCAGGTCGAGCTTGAGGGGCGATTCTGTGCCCTCACCGGCGGGTCGGCCGGCCCGTACCGTTCCACTTCGGCCCAGGGGCAGATCTATGTCGCCCTCCACGATCTCAACCAGGCCGGTTACCGAGGTGCCGGTCGGTCCGCCCTTAACCGTGACGCCGAGGTCGAGGGTTCCGCTGAAGAGATCGGCCAGGTTCCTCACCTGGAGACCCTCACCGATGAGGGTAACCTCTCCGCTGAACGGTTCCGCTCCGTAGGCCAGGGTCCCGGAACCGGTCAACGACCCGCCGCCGATAAGACACGCCAGGCTGTCCAGCTCGACGGTCTCGGGCGTAACCGTCAGGTCCAGAATGAGGTCGTCCAGGATGAGGTTGTAGTCGTAGAGATTCAGCCTCCGGGCCGTGAGACGGACCAACCCATCGGCCTGGGGGCCGTCTATGGGACCGGAGATGAGACCTTGGGCCGTCAGGTGGCCGTCCTCGAAGGCCACCGAGTCCGGGAGGAGAGGCAGGTCGTCCAAGGGGATGTCATACACGCCGAAGTAGAGATCGAGGGGTCTCCCGCCGGTGGTAAGTCCGATCCTGCCCAGGGCGTCCAGGGAACCACCCACTCCGGAGGCGTCCAGACCGACGAGGCGCACCTCCTCGCTGGTGAGCTCGGCGTCCAGACTCAAGTGGTTTACCTGGAACCCCTCGGCGCCGATTCCCCTGGCCGTAACCTTCAGGTAGCCCAGCTTCGTTGGATGGTCGCCGGCGGGTAGGGGCTCGACACCGCTCAGGGCGTTGATCAGTCGGACCAGGTTCGCGTCGGGGAGGATGTTCAGGTTGAGTTCCAGATTGTGGAGGTGGTAGCG
>DAOVLG010000051.1 GCA_030631385.1 Candidatus Coatesiibacteriota bacterium
CGCCGGCCCCCGGGTGATCGAGCAGACCATCAAACAGAAGCTGCCACCCGGTTTCCAGCGCTCCGAGTTCCTCCAGGAGCACGGTTTCGTGGACGTGATTGCCAACCGGCACGAATTGCGTGACACGATCGTAAGGTTACTGCGGCTCCTCGGGGCCGGATAACCGAAGGCCGGGGCGCTGCGGCGCCCCTTTTCACTTGCCATGCGGAAGATGCTGCTCGTGAGCCTCGTTCTCTTAGTCCAGCTCCAGGCCCGGGAGCCGATGGTCGAGTTCACCCCGCGCCCGGCGCCGCCCGTTCCAATTGGCCCCGAGGTTCTCGATGAGGAAGCCGTCCCTTCGATCCTTGCCGCCCGGCGGGACGCCGACGAGCGAAGCGACTTCTTCTTCGTGGACAACCTGGCGCCGGGGGAGCTGGGCTTCGCCGTTGACGCCGAGACCGGCTGGATCGAGTACCGCATCGCCGAGGAACGCCTGATCCTCAACGTCAACGCCCGGATGGCCTGCGATGACCTGCGCCTCTCCGCCGATACGGTGGTGTACGAGGGTGCTACCGGCGAGATGGAGGCCCTGGGAGCGCCGATCCTGGTGGAGGGCGATCGGCGGGTTGACGGTGAGCGGATGCGCTACAATATTCGATCCGGTCGCGGCATCGTTTACCAGGGGCAGACCGGCCTGGAGATCGGCTTCGCCACCGGGAAGAAATTAAAGCTCCAGGGTGAGGAAATCCTCCACATACAAGATGCCACCTTCACCACCAGCAGCCGCCTCGATGACCCGGAGTATCACTTCTGGTGTCCCAAGCTGAAGGTCTACGCCGGGGACAAGGTCGTGGCCAAGCCGGTGGTGCTCTTCATCGGCCACGTTCCGGTTGCCGTGGCGCCCTTCTACTACTATCCCTTGGGCTCAGGCCGGCGTTCGGGGTTCCTGGCGCCCCGATTCAGCTACCGCGCCCACCGTGAGTTCAGCGTCCGCAACGCCTACTTCTGGGCGATCAACGACTACGCCGACACCACCTTCGCTCTGGACTACGACACCGCCCACGGCTGGCGCGCCGAGATCGAGGGGCGCTACCTCTACGGCACCCAGCGTGGGATGAACTGGATCCGGGCCATCCACGACGAGGACCGTCTGCGGAACAAGGAACACTGGAGCTTCACCGGCCAGCATCGCCAGGACCTGCCCTGGGGGATGGACGGTCTTCTGAAGCTGGCCCTGCGCACCGACCGCTTCTACGACCAGTACTACTCCGAGTACTTCGAGGAGCGGACCCGGCGCGACCTCGACAGCTTCCTCTCCCTCTCCCGCTCCTGGGAGAAATTCTCTTCAAACATCAGCCTTAACTACACCGCCACCCTCATAGACGAGGGAGGTGAGGAGGTTGAAAGCCGCTTCATCTCGAAGGAGTCGGAGGAGCTCGGTCCGGCGACCTGGACCGCCCCCCGAGTCAGTCTGAGCATGTCCCAGACCGAGCTCTTCGGCACGGGTGCCTTTCTCTCAGGTCGTGTCAGCTATCTGAACCGCCTGCGTGAAGGGGTGACCCCTTACCGCACCGCCGGGGTGGATATGCACCTCTCGAGGCCGTTCAGTCTATTCCGGTGGTTCAGATTAACCCCGTACCTGGACGGCGACCTCGATTGGTACCGCACCGCCGCCGATGGATCCCTCAACCACCTTCAGCCGCTCTACTCGGCCGGCATCGGTGCGACGACCCGCATCTACGGTCTTTATTACCCCGGCGATGACGAGTTGCGCCACGTCATCGAACCGGGCTTGAGTCTTTCCTGGCGCCCCGAGATAGATACGGACAACGTTCCCTCGGGCGGCCAGACACAGTCCCCCTCCACCGTTGTGTCTCTGAGACTGACCAACCGGCTCAAGCTGCGCTACGGAGGCGGCCTCGAGCTGGATTCGGGGTCGGTGGAGGATTACGGTTCCTCCGGTCGGACCGTGGAGCTTCTTCGCTGGGACCTCACCACCGGCTACGTCGTTGATTCCCCCGAACCGGTGGCGGAGCCCTGGAACGACCTGAACAGCCGCGTCTACATTACGCCCGTCTTCGCCGACTGGTACGACTCCCAGGTTGTCGTTCACACCAGGCACAACCTCTACACTTACGAGACGGAGAGCTTCGATCTCTCGGCCACCTTCGCCCTCTCCGGCGGCGGCGCCCGGCCACGCCTCGAGGACAACGAGTACGATGAGCCCACCGACGACATCCCCGACTACGAGCCCCTGGAGACCGATCCGCCCCGTGACGAACTGGAGAAGCGGGTCGAGGGCGGCTGGCGGCTGGCGTTATCCTACGATTACACCATGGGCTTCACCGGTGGTCAGGACATCCACTTCCTCGGTCTCCAGGCCATCTTCAACCTCACCGATAACTGGCGGCTGTCCTACACGACCTCCCTGGACATGGTGGGGGGCGATCTCGTTCGACAGACCTTCTCCATCTATCGGAACCTGCGGTCCTGGGATGCGCGGCTTCGCCTCGAGGAGAGCCGCGGTGTGATCACCATCTGGTTTTTGATTGATATCAAGGACATCCCCGACATCCGCATCGAGGGACGGCCAACCCTGTACTGATGAGTAATCGAATAACTAATGTAGGGGCCGACCTTCAGGTCGGCCCGTTTTGCTGAAACTTTTTCCTTGACAGAACTGGGGGGAGGGTAACATCATAATCTACTCAGAAAGAGGTGAAAAGATGAAGAAGAATCTGATGACGATTGTATTCATCTGCATGGCCGGTTTGATTGGTTGTGGTGATGAAGAATTAGTTAGCGAGAATGAAAAACTTGAAGAGCGTGTCAAGGAACTCGAAGGACAGTTTGCATCTTTAGAAGAAAATAGAGCAGACATAAATGATGAAGAACTACCAGATAGCGATAATCATGTAATGACGCATTTAATCGAACTGGCTTATGAGGGTAGGGAACGACACTATACTTATAATGATCTAAACAACCTAACGCAAAACGAATTGAAATTATTAAGGAATGCCTTTTTTGCGTTTTATAATAGACCATTTAAAAATGAAGAGTATCAAAATTATTACTTAGAGCACTTGCCAGGCTATAAGCCAGATGATAACAACTGGAATCCAACACTTAGCGATGTGGAGTATGCAAATGTTAATACTATAAAAGAACTTGAAAAAGGAAATATCAATGGTGGAGAAATGAGTCAGTTCTTTATTCTTGAAGATGTTAATATAGTGATTGATGTGCCTTCTTATGTTACGAAAGTTAAAGTAATTGGAAGAGCGTTAATGCTATCTTTTGGTACAGGTAATGGTGGTATTAATATTATCAAATTGACAGATGAAGAGTCACAAGATTATAATAAATCTAGCATAATTACACCGGAATCATTACTTTCTTCACTTAGGGTTAGTAATAGTATGAACATTGGCGATAACCTTACTACCCAACCTATTAAAATTGAGAACACAAGGAATGGACGGTTAAAAGACGGTACACCATATGCAGCGATTGAGTATTTCACTATGGGTTTTTTAATAACCGCAGAGATCGTTCTTTGTAGCAAAGGTAATTTCTTCAGATTTATTGCTGTTGCAGGGTTGAATATTGATAACGAGTCTAAAGGTGCAGAATTTCTAAAGCGTGTTTATAATATTTTAGATAGTTTTTATCAAAGATAGCACTCACCCATGGCCCCTCTCCCGCGAGGAGAGTGGGAAATGTAGGGCGGGGATTTTAATCCCCGCCGCTTTTTACGCTCCAATCCTCGATCCTCACCTCGGCCCTCTCCATAGAAGGGAGAGGGGGGAATAAGGCAGCCCTCACCCTAGCCCTCTCCCACAGGGAGAGGGAATTAATCAGAAGTACGCCGGCCAGGGCGGCAGCCTCTTAATCGGCCGGCTCCACGCCCGGTCCCGCTCCCGCAGCCGTTCGGAGACCCAGCCTTTCGTCAAGCCGCGGTGCGGCGCCGGTGCGAACAGTGTTCGCAGACCGACGGCGACGGCCTCGACGGACGAGGTGAACAGCGCCAGGGCTGGATTTGTCCCCGGATCATCCCGCCCCTCCTTGACGTAGGAGTCGGCGTAGCGGGTGAGCCAGCGCGTGTCGAGTCCCCCACCGCCCCGAACGGCGTGCATCTCGATCCGGGGTATCCGCCAGCGCAGGGCGGCGAATTCGTCCGTGTCCGGGTGGGGGCACATGCCGCCCCAGGCCGCCACGGCGTAATCGAAGCGGTAACGGCGGCCCTCGAAATCTCCTTCCCTGCAGAGGGCGTACTCCCCGGCCCCCGGGGGGACGGCTCCGAAGGGGTAGCACAGACCCCAGAGGTATCCCTCCCGCTCCCCGATCGCTTCTTTCAAGAGCCCCTGACAGATGCCGATCTCCCGCGTGATCCCCTCGGGGGTGAGCTTGGATAGATCGGCATGGGTCGTGGTGTGGTTGCCCACCTCGTAGCCGTGTTCAACGAGCCAGAGGAGCTTGGCCTGCCAGAGTTTGATATTTCCCCAACCGCGCCCCTTGCCGGACAGGCCGTAGCGCTTGCAGAAGTCTTCGAGCAACCCCCGCCTCTGGGGTTGGTAGAACAAACCGGTTCCCCTCGGGTTGACGGCGAGACAGAAGAAAGCCGCCCCGGAGCCGAAGTCGGGGTGGTTCTCCCGGAACCTTTCCAGGATCCCCACCGCGCAGTATGGGTCTACCCGTCCGTCGTGCAGCAGACGGAACTGACCGGAATCGGAGTCGTCGAAGGTGACCACGATGGGCCGTTTCCCCGGAGGTACACGGGAGAAGTCGCCCCGGAGGAGCTCGGAGAGGTTGATCAAAAAGAAGTCGGCGCGGCGCATGTCCTCGAGCTGCCTCTCGAAATCCCGCCCGGTGATGCTGTACCGCCCCGGGCGGTTGCTCATCCGATGGTACATGAGGATGGGCACCGGTTTTAACACGGCCGGCGCCGGCGGCTCGGCGAGCGGTCCCAAGAGGACGCGGGCGAGGAGGAGGAGTTTCAGGGTGGTGAACATCTTGATTCAGTAGATTATACACCACCCCTTTCCTTTGGGCGGGGATGGACACCTTAACCGGGGGTCTGTTACACTGGAATTCACTTTCATCACCCGAGGTAGACGGCTTGCGTGTTCTCCTGACAGCCTTTGTCTCAGTATTATTTCTCGTCTCCTGCGCGGATCGCTTTGATGGTTGGGAGCTTTTATCCAGACCCAGCGAAGCCCAGGTGCGGGATCTGGTGGCCGATGACGACCACCTCTACCTCGCCACCCTCGGCGATGGCGCCTACGTAAGCTCCGACGAGGGTGTTAGCTGGAACCGCCTGCCGGGCACTGAAGGGATGGATGTTCATTGCTTGAGCGTCGGTAAGGGCGGTCTGCATCTGGGAACCGCCGGGGGAGTCTTCCGCTTCGATGGTGATAGGGTGGAGCTTGACGGCCTGGAGGATCTTCCCGTTTGGTCACTCGACGGGGGTGACACAGTGGTGCTCGCCGGTAGCGTTGGGGCCGTTTACGCCCGGACCGGTTCGGTCTGGCGGGAGCTGCCGCCTGGGTTGTCCGGGGTGGCTATCACCGCGGTCCTCGGGCTGGATGGGGAAACCTACGCCGGAACGCTCGGCGAGGGCTTGTGGGTGTTGCGGGAGTCTATCGGGGAGGGTGGCGTCGTCCACCGCTGGACGAGGGTCGAGGGAACCCCGGAGCGGCCCCTGGACGCCGCTGAGATAACCCTCTTATACAACGACTCGGAGGTGGGCCGGTTCTACGTCGGTACGATGTGGGGCGGGTTATACCTGGCCGAGGAAACCGGTTTCTTCAAGCTTCGCGGGCTCGATCCCGAATTCAAGTACGTCTCCGACCTGATCTTCGTCGAGGAGAGGCTCTTCATCACCACCTGCGGCATCCGCGCCGACGGACTCTACTCAGCCGACCTGGACGGAAGGGACTGGCGGCTTTGGCGCGACTCCCCTCACCCGGCGCGCGGGGTGGTCTGGCTCTCAGACTATCGCCTCCTCGTCGCCACGGAGTACGAAGGCCTCTACGCTGCCTACCCGCCCGAGACTCACCGATTGAAACTCATTAAGGGTGAAGAGTGATCCCGCTCAAGGACGACATCAGTCATCGCAGCTTCCCCTACGTCAACATTGCGTTGATCGCGATCAACATCGCCATCTTCATCTTCGAGCTCGTTATCGGGGACAGGCTCTCACGGCTCCTCTACGCCAACGCTTTCGTCCCCGCCGACTACACGGTCGGTTTTACCCGCGCCGTCGAGCGATACGGCTTTCTGAAGCTCGTCTACAGCCCCTTCGTCTCGATGTTCGTCCACGGCAGCGTGGTGCACATCGCGGGGAACATGCTCTTCCTCTTCGTCTTCGGGGACAATGTCGAGGACCGGCTGGGTCACGTCCGCTATCTCTTCTTCTACGTCCTCTGCGGGCTCGTAGCCACGGCGGTCCACTTCGTGGTCAATCCCGCGTGCCCCCTACCCATCGTCGGGGCCTCGGGGGCGATCGCCGGGGTGCTGGGCGCGTATCTGGTTCTGTTCCCGAAGGCGCGCATCCTGACCCTGGTTCCCCTGGTGATCATCTTCTGGGCGATCCGCCTACCGGCCTTCATCGTGCTCCCCTTCTGGTTCATCACCCAGCTCTTCAGTGGCTGGCATTCAATTACCGCGACGATGAGCTCGGGTGTCGCCTGGTTTGCCCACATCGGCGGCTTTCTGGCGGGGGGCATCTACCTCTGGTTCAACCGTCGCCGCTTCCGTCCGATCGAGGAGCTGCCCGAGCCGGTCGCCGTGTTCGGAGATAACGACTAGCGCAGGTAATTTGCTATCTCCGGTGGATTGTACAGCCTCCCCCGGCCGATGCCCGGGCAGAGGCGTCCCTCCCTTTCCCAGGACGCCCGGTCGGTGAGGATATTTTTCCAGAAGGGGTAGGTCCGGCACTGTCGCGGGCGCACGGTGTAGATGGAGCAGCGGTCCTCGGGGGTGATAAAGACGCAGTCGCCGTTGGGCCGTTCCTTCAAGGACCAGGCGTTCGGGCCGTGCTTGCGGCAGTAACGGCGGCGGAACTCGTCCTCCCCCAGTTTCAACCGGGCGGCGATTGCTGAACGCTCCCGTTCGTTGACCACCACCACGCCGGGCTCGCCCCGGCAGCAGGCCGAACAGCCCTCCTGGCAGCTGAAACGGAGACCTTCGGGAGAGTACCAGCGTCCCATAACGGAGCCTCGTATGATTGATAGGTATTTAGTCGCGATTCTGTTCCCGCTGTTGTTGTTCGCGGCCTGTCGGAGTGACGGCGACGGAGATGTATTCGCCCTTGAGGTGAGTTACGGTGGTGGATATTCTCCGGTGGTTAGCGGGCTTTACACCCTGGCGCCCTCGGACGACGGGGAATCGGTGGTATTCCTGCATCGCGAAGTGGACATCCACGATATCACGGTGGAGTTCGAGCGGACGTACCCACGGGTCGAGCTCGAGGATCTTTACCGGACCCTGTTGACAAACGACGTTTGGAAGCTACCCTCGAGCGAGTCGCGCACCGTCACCGATCAGCACACCTACACCGTTATCGTTCGGGCCGGCGACCGGGAGCATACCTTCAGCGTGTACGGCCCCCGTCACAACCCCGACGAACGTTACTGGAACGTCATCTCGCCGTTGCTGGAGCTTGGCGATGAGGTCGGTCCGCCCGAAGAGTACCGTCTGACCATGCGCGCGGAAGGCGGCCTGAGCAAGCTGGAGTACTCCCTCCACACCGCCGTTCTCCTGCCCCGCCACTCCCACCTGGTAATCGAGGAGAAGGAGCGCTCGGGCGGGGTGAAGATCCACGAGTGGGACGTTCCCCGGTCCGCGGCGCAGCGGCTGTACATCGTCCTGGATTTGAGCGACTTTTGGGAGCTGGGCGACTCCCGCGCCGCCGAGAAGATCGTCACCGACATCCCGACCTACACCTTCACCCTCGCCCTCGGTGACCGCTCGCACTGTTTCTCCGTTTACGCGCCGACCTTCGATCCCGATCCCCGCTACGGCGAGATCGTCCGCGCCGTCTACGGTTTCGCCGGTGAAGCCGAATCGGATTGAAATTACCATTGAGGGAGGATTATGCGCAAGTCACTCTTGTTCGTCCTGATCACGCTCCTCGTTCTGTCCGTCGTCGGTTGCCGCAGGGGTCCCGGTCCTGATGCGTACAGCGACCGCGAGCCGCTCCCAGCATTCAAGGTCTTCATGCGGGCCACCGGCGGCTGGGATTACCAGGAGATGAAGTACGTCGAGTGGACCTACCAATACTCGGGCCGCGGACAGATATCTTACGAGTACCTGGCGGAGAACGAGCTGGGCCACTTCGATCACAACGAGGCCGAGCTTCCCGTCTGGATGGGTTTCGCCCTCTGGGACGATCTGGAGAACAACGATGTCTGGGAGCTCTATTCCGATGAGAGCGTCTCGACGGAGGGCCGCACCCTCTACCTGATCGAGCTGCGTCTGGGTGATCGCCGGCACGAGTTCAAGATCTACGGTCCCGATTTCCACCCGGATAAAAGGTACCTGCGGGTCATCGCCGTGATCAAGGATCTTTACTAATCACAGGAAGCGTACCAGGTTAACCGAAGAGGGTGC
>DAOVLG010000258.1 GCA_030631385.1 Candidatus Coatesiibacteriota bacterium
GGAAAGTGATTGACAAACCGTTCCCAGCGAACCAAACCGGGATAACGTAGGGGCCGACCTTTAGGTCGGCCCGAAAGCTTAAAATAGGACGTAGGGCGGCCCTTACATAAGCCGCCGCCCCCCTCTCCCTGTGGGAGAGGGGTGAGGGCTCCCACCCCCTCTACACGACTGTCGCCGCCGGGACAAGCCGCGCTCCGGGCCAGAGCTCCTCGAGGACAATGTTCGCGGGCGGCTTGGGAATTTCACCGGGTAACTCAGAGTAAAAGGCTAGCCAGGGTCCGGCCAGGGGGTAGCCGAAGAGCGCGACAACTCCCTCCGCATCATCCGGCGGTTCGAAGGCGACGACGACCGAAATATCCACCGGTAGCCTCCCGCGAAGCCCCTCCTTTTTTCTCACCCAATCCTCGGGTTCCAGTTCGGTAAAGCCCAATCCGGTAAGGATCGTACTTCCATCCTCGGCGCGTCCACCGGCCACCCAGGCGGCCAGCTCCACCCGGCCAACCGAGTACAACATCTCCACCCCGCCCAGTCCCGGCGCACCCCACAGCGGCGTGTCCTTGGGCAGGGCGAAGCTCAGGGCCTCTGAATAAGTGGGAAAGCTGCGTGTGAAAGCCAGGCGGGGTTTGCGGCGAGGCTTCAGGGTGAGCTCGTAGATCAGGACCGGCAGACTGGGGCGGCCGACGACCCCCGACCGCGCCAGGTTGTACCCGGTCACCCCCTTGGCGGTGATACAACCCAGGAGGATCAGCTCGTCGGAGTCCGGCGTCGGTGTGCGGACGCCGTTGAGCTGACCCAAACGTCTCCCACCAGATGGCTGCATCCGCGATAGATAACCGGAAATCGCCAGGTCGTAGAGCGTGGCCCGCTCATCGAGCAGCGGATCGCCGAAGAGCTCGAAGCCGTGCTCCCCGGCGGCTTTTTCAATTTCACCCATGGGCGCGCCAACGCCGACCGTTACCCGCAGGTCCTCGGCGACGACCGTTATTTCTTTATTCAGCGAGGAGAGGGAGACCGGCTCAGCTTCTGTCTCTACCCCGGCCAGGGGCCAACACGGTAGAGCGCCCCCCATCAGCAGGGGGACGCCGCTTGTTAACAGCTCCCGGAGCTCGGCGGACGTCGTCGGGTAGTCCATCTACAGCGACAGCGCGAGCTGGTTGATCTCCTCGTTGGGGCCGAAGACGATGATGATGTCGCCCTGTCCGACGGGGGTCACCGCCTGGGGCGAGGCGTCCACCGTGGGCGGCGTGCCCGGCTTGGCGTCCGGGGGCGGGTGCTTTAAGACCGCCACCACCCGCACCTTACCCGCCGTGCCCAGCTCGCCCAGCGGCACGTCTTTGTAGCCCTTGGGCAGCTGCACGTGGGCCAGGCCGATCCCCGGCGCCACCCGCGCGAACCGAGTGATGTTCGGCACCAGCACCGCCTGCACCAGGTTGGCCGCGATGTCGCGCTCCGGGTAGATGACCCGGTCCACCCCCAACTTGCGCAGCACGCGCCCGTGCTCCTCACTTAGCGCCCGCGAGATGACCAGCTTGACGCCGATCTCCTTGCAGTTCATCGCAGCGAGGGTGTTCGAGGTGAAGTCGTTGCCGATGGCGATTATGGCCACGTCGTCGCGGTCCACGCCCTGGGCCACCAGGGCCGCCTTGTCCGTGGCGTCCAGCGCCGCCGCCACCGCCACGAACTCCTTGATCATCTCAACCCGGGTGATGTCGGAGTCGTAGGCGCTGATGCCGTCGCGCTGCACGTCGGCCAGCATCCGCGCCACCGCCATCCCGAACTCCCCCAAACCGATCACTGAGTAGGAACGCATAGATACCTATTCCTAGTACTAAGGACAAAGAAATTAAAACGTTATCGATGGTAATTATAAAAGGTTACCCTATAGGATATTACGTCTCTTTTGGGTTTTTTAGAATTAAAGCCTTAATAGCTGACCCACGGGGCATTCTGGTACAGACACCAAGTTCAATGTCGAGAGTATTTTTGATGATTTTCTTTCGTTGCATGAAGGACAAAGCAGTTGAAAGTCAGAAATCATTTCATCTCCAAAAAAATAATGTGGGAAGATATGATCTATGTGGTAATTACCACTCTGTATTTCTAACCCGCAAAAGGCACACCGATTATTCTGTTCTGCAAGCTTACTTTTTTGCTTTTCTTTGGTAGGTTTTTTTTCTCTAAATGTTCCACTTTTCAAGTAACAATTCAGGTATTGCTTTATTATATTCATATCAATATTATTAAGCTTTATATTTAGTCGTTCCTCAATAATCCGTTCATAGAGCAGTCCTTCACAACCAACAGGTAGCTTCCGAATTTGTTCTCTAAGCGTAGTCTTTAGGTCCTCGGTCTTTAATTGAGATAGGATAGCATCAGTGAAGCTTAAGATTATAGTTTTGTAGATAAAATCCTCAAAACCCTTCTTTTTGATTCCATTTTGCTGTAAGAATTGATCTAACATACCGGCAGGAGAGATCGGACTATCACCAAATGCTGTGGGCATCGGGGGTTAACCTTTCTATTAATTTTTTACCCAGTTTTCTTGCAAGTTCAATCGTCGAAGTCTCGCCTCTAAAAGCATACTTAAAAGCATCACCTGCTTTGTCCATATCCCAGTCGTAAAGATAAGGGGTCAAGTGTTTTATGATATCTTGAAAAACATCTACACTTCCCTTGGTTTTTTTATGTTGTACAACGGCAAGTACGGATGGTGCCAAATAGGTCATAAACCTCACACCGGCCGCTTTTGTTAGCGTCGATCCAGGTGTAAACCATTTATCTTCGTATAGTCTCTTCCATGCAGCATAATAATCGCAAAGCCCCTTAACTGCCTTATTAGGTATATCATCGTCTTCGATCAGGTACTGCTCGACTAGTCCCGATTTCTTAAGCATTCCATCCAACTGGATCAGCTTAATACCTCTAATGATCTTCTCTCCTGCAATAATGATTTTCTCTTTAAACGGTGAATAATCCTCTTTGGCTAACTTCATAATTAATTCATACCGCGTTTCGTCAGGTTCGAGTAACAAGTGTAATAACCTTTTATGGCGAAGCAGGATATTTCTTTCGACAGCCTTTTGCTTATCATTTAGAACCATGAATATTTCTTTTTTTTCATCAATCGATAGTTTCTCGAAAGCAACGAAAGTCATGTAATATTTTTCGTTATCTTTCAAATCAGGGTCAGGATCCTCAAATGCAAGCAACCGATGTTGTCCATCTAAGACTTCGATAGAATCTTTAAACTTGCTCATCTCTGAGGGAATATCTGGGAATTCTATGTTAACGTGCTTTGAATCTACTTCCTTGATCTTGATTTTACCTGTGAAATTCAACGTTGGCGAGTTTGGTATGAACCCTTTCGCTTTTTTCTCCTCTTTTCCCTCCTTTGCCATTTTTTCCTTTCCAGCGACATAACGCTTGATCTCAGCAACCCTTTTTGGATCATAAGGTCGGTTATACTCTTCTGGTCCCTTACTTATATCGCTTATCCTTACTAGCGGAATAATTTTCCTAGGATCATCTACGAAAGTTAATAAACGTAAATCCTTCTGCCAACTAATCAGAGCTTCAACTTCTCGCATAACTCCTCCTTGTATTA